>JAYUVC010000184.1:0-103984 GCA_043754325.1 Hyphomicrobiales bacterium | reverse complement strand
CTGAAGGCCAATGCAGGTAAAGCCAAGGCAGAGCTTGCGGCGCATGCAAGGCGGTTGGCGATTGTGCGTGGTATCGGGGCGGCCGTGCCGCCGCTGTGAGGGCGGTGTTGCATGTGGAGAGAAAAGACCTCATCAGCCCTTCGGGCAGCTTCTCCAAAGGAGAAGCGACTTGTTGGTAGACTTCCCGCAATTGTCAGGCATGGAGTGAAGTTTCTGATCCAGTCGCTTCTCCCTTGGAGAAGCTGCCCGAAGGGCTGATGAGGTCCCTTGCTGTTCCCCCGCGATCACCCTTCCCAAAAAACACCAGCACGTGTCCCTTCCCGACACTCCAACCCCACAAACAAAAACGGCCCGCCGAAGCGGGCCGTTCCGTAATTCAGGCTAAGCGAGGATTAGAAGCGCCATTGGGCGATTACGTCCACAACTGTGGACTTGCTGGAGTTACGTTCAACATAGATCGGCACAATGTTGTCGGTATCGACCGCAACATTCTTGGATTTGCCATAAGATGCTTCCAAGCCCAAGGTCAGCTGGTCAACTGGCTTGTAGTACAGACCACCACCAACTGTGTAGGACGACGAGTTGCCCTTATAGTCGGTGTAGGCACCACCCAACTCGGCGGTCAAAGCATCGCTGAGCGTGAAGCCCAGGAACACGGAGGCCTTGGCATAGCGGTCAAGGTTGCCTGCAAGGTGCTTGTCTTCACCAACGCCCACGGCTACGCCGAGGTTGGCAATGTCACCGAGGGCCATGTTGGCACCAGCGTTAACAGTCCATGCGCTGTCAGAGAAATCAGCATCTAAGCTCTTTGAGTCCCAATAGCCAGCGTTCAAGTCGAAGCCAATGGAATCGCCGGCATACTTCATTTCACCAGCAAAGCCGAGCGCGCTCTTCGTGCCGTCATTGCGTTCGTCTTCGACAGCAACAGCGAACGAGATCGGGCCCGAAGCATAGCTCAGACGGATCTGCGTTGGATCGCCATGGCCGAAAGCAGCGCCCGTGTCGATGTAAGCGCAAAAGCAACGGTTATCGAAAGCGTTGTTGGAATTTGCCAGCGAACCATCAACACCACCACTGAGCATCAGCTCAGGGGTAATTCTCCACCAGCCCCAATAACCATCGGTGGCCACTGCGGAATCATGCGAACGATTTTCACCGCCAATGGCTTCAACCGAAGCGAGGAGGACGACGCGAACGCCAACTTCGCCAACAGCGGTCTCGGTGGTGCCGACGACCTTGAGGCCAGCGCGTGACACAACGTCAAGTGACTTTGTGCGTGCAGGAGCACGCGCGACAACAGCGTTAGCGGCATTAATTTCACTGTCCAGCAACGGTGCAAGCCCCGCGCCCGACCGGTCAACCCAAGATGAGCTCCTGCCGCTCTTGTGTACCAGACCTACGCGTACAAATCCATTCCACTGAATGCTGACCGAAGCTGGCACGTCAGCTGTTGGCATGATGCCGATGTTGGTGGCCTTTTTGCCGAAGTTCTTGTCCTTAACTGAATCAAGGCCAGGAACGATGATGGCATCGGTCGAGGAAACCGACAGCAGCTGGTAGCCAGCTGGAACCGATGGTGTTGACTCAAGCTGCGCGATGCGGCCGTTGAGGGCTTCAATTTGAGCCTTCAGGTCTGCGAGGTCGTTGGCTTGAGCGCTAACCGACACTGCCGCGAGAGCGGCTGTACCGAGAAGTGCAATTTTCACTGCGTTCATTATGTAGTCTCCCAAAATCATTTGGAGTTGCATGAGCCCCCCGATCCCCTGCAATGTTGAAGGGAAGGCAATGAGGCATTTGAATCACCTCACACCGTTGCTTTGTCGCCGCTTACCCCGTTAACGTCAACCTGCTTGGCCGTAACTTGGCCAGAATTCAGCCACATGTGGCGCAGGTGCAACAGTGTGGACCGATGAGGCTGATTTGCGGCCATTATATACACCAAACGAATCGTAAAATTGTTGAACGGGTAGCCAAAGCCTTTTGATAATGCTAATAAATCCTTAATTTAGGGGAGCGGCTGGTGCATTTTTGAATGTCTCAGGGCTGAAAGCCGTTGCCAGTCAATCAGGGGGAAATCGAAGTCATGGCTAAATGTCGTCCGGGAAAATGGGTACCTTGGGCCTTGCTGGGGGCGGGTCTGCCGCTTTTGGCAGCCTTTGTCACGGGAACCGCAACACTTACCGGAGATATCAAGAGCCGGACCGGGCAATTACTCTCGGCAAATGAACAGACGGCTTGGGCCAAACTTGACAACAATGTCCGCGATTACCAACTCAGCGGCACCGCACCCAGTCAGGAAGCGCTTGATCTGGCAGTGAAAACTGTCGCCGGCACCTATGGTGTGCGCACGGTAACCAACACCATACAGGTTGTCGAACCCGTCAAAATGCTGGCGCCAACAGTAGAGTCGGTGAATGTGACAACCGCAACGCCAGAAATCAAAGGCACCTGGCATGAGGGCGTGGCAAATGCCTTGACCGTCAAGGTTGGTGAAACGGCCTATAAGCTGAATGACAGCCCCGAACTCACATCCATCGGCGGAAACTGGTTGCTGCGGCTGACGCAGCCCTTGGCCGAGGGGAATTATGACGTCACTGCCGAATCATCTGACGGAAAACTGTCAATGGCGGCTGCCGCGCCGGGCAAATTGATGGTCGATCTGCCGGATCCGGTGGTGGTTCCGCCTTTGCCAGCGCCAACTGTGGAAAACTATCTCGGCAACATGCTGCAGCCGACGTTTAAAGGCACCTGGCCCGAAGTGGCGGCCAAGGCTGTTGACAGGAACCTGCAAGTCAAAATCGGTGAAGAGCTGTTTGTTCTGGGCAAAAATCCCGAACTCAGCAGCAATGGCACCGGAAACTGGCGACTCACCCCAGCAAAGCCTTTGGCTGAAGGCAATTTCTCGGTGATGCCGGGAATCGTCGGTGTGGACGGCAAATGGCAAAAGGCTGAAGCTGCGGCAGAGGTGGTGATTGACGTGACCCCGCCTGCGCTGCCTGAAGTGACAGTGCCTGCTGCCGGGGCCAAATGGCCTTTCGCCATCATCGGCAAATGGCAAGACATGGCAGGAAACAGCCTGACAGCGGCACTTGCGGGCGTCACCTATGCCGTGAACGCAGGAACCGCCCTGACAGTGGACGGCAAGGGCGGCTTCAGCTTCGACCCGAAGGTCGAACTCGCCCCCGGCTCATATGATGTCGACATTGCGGTCAAGGATGTTGCGGGCAATATCACGCGCCAGACATTAAGCGCTGCTGTGGTTGTTGCCGCGGCGCCAACAGCTGATGCGCCCGTCGTTGCGGCGACGGCACCTGTTGCCGACGCCATACCCGCTGGTGCTGTATGGCCCTATGCGATCACGGGTGCATGGGACGACAGGCCGGGCAACACGCTTTCAGCATCGGTTGCGGGCCGCACTTACAAACTGGGAACGGGCGCTGCCCTCACCAGCCCGGCTCCCGGCAAATTCAGCTTCGCACCCGCCGCGAAATTTGCACCCGGCAGCTATGATCTGGACATCACCACAACAGACGGCACCGGCCAGGCCAAGGTAACAACACTTCCCGCCGCGATCGTGATTGCCGAATCAGCAATGGTGACACCGCCCCCAGCCCCGCTGATGGCGGCGACACCTGTTGTCATCCCGCAGGGAGCAAAATGGCCTTATGCCATCACCGGAACATGGGATGAAAAGCCCGGCAACACCCTCACAGCCACGGTGGCGGGCCGCAGTTATGGCGTCAACAGGGGGGCCGCACTGTCAAGCGACGGATCCGGGAAATTCAGTTTCACGCCTGCTGCAAAACTCGCGCCCGGAAGCTATGATGTGGTGCTCACCACAACCAACGCCGCCGGAGAATCAAAAGCCACAACGGCAACTGCGGCAATCGTGATTCCCGAAGCTGTGGTTGTTGCTCCTGTAGTGCCGGAACCGGTCCCCGTTGTTGTCCCCCCGCCGCCACCCGTTGAAATACCGTCGCCAACAGTCGCGTCGCAACTCGACTTGACCGGTGCACCCCTTGTCAAAGGCACCTGGCCGAACAGTTTGGCCACAAACCTGAATGTCACCCTTGACGGCCGCACCTATAAATCAGGTGTGGACGGCAATCTGGGAATCAAAGAGGGCAACTGGACTTTGGTGCCGGGCACCGCGCTCAAAACCGGCTCTTATGATATCGTCGTGGAAGCAACCGATGCCGCTGGCAACATGGGCATGGATACCTCAAGCAACGAGCTGGAAGTGGATGTGTCTCAACCAGCGGCACCCACCGTCATGACAGCATCGGGAGATGTTTCGCCAGACCATCTGTCGGGAACCTGGGATGAGGCCAATGCCAAGGGCCTGAAAATCACGATTCCACAAATCAATGTGACGGCGGAACTGGGCGCTGCGGAAAGTCTTTTGACCAGTGATGGGGCAGGCAAATGGCGTCTGGCCCTGGCCACGCCACTGCCACCCGGAAACTACAACGTCATAGCCCAATCAACCGACAAGCGCGGTCGTGTTCAAACTGACATGTCTGAAGCAGAAGTGGTGGTGGTTGCCAAGGGTGAAACCCCGCCACCGCCACCGCCGCCCTATGACTGCGTTGCCGTCATGACCCGCATTGCCAGTGTCTTCCCGATCCGGTTTGAATATGACCTCACCGATATCACAAAGCCATTCGACGTGTCGGTCAACCAATATGCCGCCCTGTTAAAAGACCCGCGCTGCACGTCGCTCAATGTTGAAATCAGGGGCCATGCGGATTTCAGGGGTTCTGAAATCTACAACATGGGCCTCAGCCAACGCCGTGCCGAAGTCATCATGGCTATGTTTGAAAAAGCAGGCGTGGATGTAACCCGCTTGTCAGTCAAGGCGTTTGGTAAATCCCAGCCGCTTGATCCCGCACTGACGGATGAAGCCCGTTCAAAAAATCGCCGCGTCGAAATTTCGGCAAGACCATAAGGGGAAAGACCATGAATGAATTTTTCAACTGGAACAGCACCTGGATCGTCGTGCAGCACAACTGGTACTGGATGCTGCTTGCAGCTGCCATTGGTGCCTGGGTTGGTTGGCGCACCTGTGACACATCCAATCGCAAACTAAACTGATCGGGGGCACAACATGTTGCATTACCTTATTGAACTCGCGGTCTGGCTTCTCGCGGCCTACTTCACGGGCGCTTGCATCGGATGTTTGTTCCGCAAGCTTTTTGGCGCGGATGATGCTGTGGATGTACCCGTAATCATGGCTGATGCGCCTCTGCCACAGGCGGAACTTCCGCGACCTGTCGTGGCTCCCATCCCGATGGCGGCACCACCTTCCGAACCCTTGCGCATGGCGCGCATGGAACGACCGCGTGGCATTGCCATGGCCCGGAATGGCAAGCCCGACGATTTGCTCCGCATCATCGGCGTTGGTCCGAAGAATGAAAAAATTCTGCACTCCCTCGGCTATTTCCACTTCGATCAAATTGCCGCCTGGACGCCGGAAAACGTATCCTGGGTCGATGACCATCTGAAGTTCAACGGCCGCATCGACCGTGACGAGTGGATCAATCAGAGCCGCTTGCTGGCCGAAGGTAACGAAGCTGACTTCACCAGACTTTATGGCTCGGGTGGCGAAAGCACCAAAGACGTTGGATTGCGCACCGATCGCGGCCCACAGGAAAAGCTGCAAACGGCGGCACCCGCCGCTGCTCTGGTGTCTGCCAATGTTGCGGCTGAAAAGGCCAAAAAAGCCGCAACCGCAGAAGACGAAAAGGCCGCAGCGGACGGCAAGATGGCAAAGCCCAAAGGCATCGCCAAAGCCCGTGGCGGCAAGGCGGATGATTTGCAACGCATCAATGGCATTGGCCCCAAGAATGAAAGCATCCTGCATTCACTCGGCTTCTTCCACTTCGACCAGATCGCCGCGTGGACCGCGACAGAAGTAAACTGGGTCGACAATCACCTGAAATTCAACGGCCGCATCAGGCGCGAGGAATGGATTCGTCAAGGCAGGCTGCTGTTCGAAGGCAAGGAAGCCGAATTCACCAGACTCTATGGCACCGGTGGACTGAAAAACAAAAAAAGGTGAAACTGAATCAGGTGCACGAACGCGGAAGTGAAGCGTAGGGGACTGCTTGCTCTTTCTCGCAAGCTGTCCCCGATCTCAAGATCAGGGACAGTTTGCGATAGAGCAAACAGTCCCTTTCCCATGATCGCGCCCTAAATCCGCTCACCCACCAGATCATACTCCTCGGCATCCACAATCTTCACCTTCACCATGTCGCCGACCTTCAAGTCAGTGCCGCCGGGGATGAACACGTTGCCGTCGATTTCCGGCGCGTCCCAGGGTGAGCGGGCGATGGCTTCTTCATTCTCCATGTCAATCTCATCAACCAACACATTGATTTCACGCCCGATTTTTCCCTGCATCACCTCAGCCGAAATCGCCTGCTGCACTTCCATGAAGCGATCGTAACGTTCAGCTTTCACAGTATCCGGCACTTGCGGCAATCCGAGATCATTGGCCTTGGCACCGGACACCGGTTCATATTTGAAACATCCCGCCCGCTCAATGCGTGCCTCTTTCATCCATTGCAGCAAATATTCAAAGTCTGCATCAGTTTCGCCGGGAAAGCCCACAATGAAGGTCGAGCGTATTGCGATATCGGGACAAATGTTGCGCCACTTCGCCAAACGCTCCAGCACTTTTTCCTGATTGGCCGGACGCCGCATGGATTTCAACACGGAAGGTGAGGCGTGTTGAAACGGAATGTCGAGGTAAGGCAAAATCTTGCCCTCCGCCATCAACTCAATCACATCATCCACATGCGGGTAGGGATAGACATAATGCATCCGCACCCAAGCGCCGAGATCACCCAGTTCCTTGGCCAGATCATAAAACTTCGCCTTCACATCCCGCCCGCGATATTTCGATGTGGCATATTTGATATCGACGCCATAGGCGGACGTATCCTGCGAAATCACCAGCAGCTCCTTGACCCCGGCCTTCACCAGGCGTTCGGCTTCATAGATCACGGCAGCCGCCGGACGTGACACCAGATCACCGCGAATGGACGGGATGATGCAGAACGAACAGCGGTTGTTGCAGCCCTCGGAAATTTTCAGATAGGAATAGTGGCGCGGTGTCAGATGCAGGCCCTGCGGCGGCACCAGATCCATTTTGGGGTCATGCAGCGGCGGCAATGCAGCGTGAACCGCTCCCACAACCTGCTCATATTGATGCGGCCCCGTAACCGCCAGAACACCGGGATGCGCAGTCTTGATGGCATCGGCCTCAATGCCATAGCAACCCGTGACGATGACCCGGCCATTTTCGCTCATGGCTTCACCAATGGCAGCGAGACTTTCGGCCTTGGCGGAGTCCAGAAAACCGCAGGTGTTGACGATCACCACATCCGCATCGTCATAGCCCGGTGCGATCATATAGCCTTCGGCCCGCAGTTGTGTGAGAATGCGCTCGCTATCGACAAGGTTCTTCGGGCAGCCCAATTGGACCAGCCCCACTTTTGGTACATGTACAGTCATGGGGGCGGGCCATAGACCATTTGCGAGGGGAATGAAACAGCAGGCGATTGCATATGTCCACGAAAGGCCCCCATCGCCCTTCGGGCACTTCCCCAACAAGTTGGGGAAGGACTTGGAGCAAATGCCTTCCCCAACTTGTTGGGGGAGTACCCCGAAGGGGGGAGGGGGGCCTTTCTCAGACAAGGGCACAACTCATGACCTAAACATCAGTATTTTTACTTGTCCGCCGTTCCAAAGCGTGGCCAATAGGACAATCGATTGTCCAAGGCCCGCAATGTTCAAAAAAATCCTGATTGCCAACCGTGGCGAAATCGCCTGCCGTATCATCAAGACTGCCCGCAACATGGGCATCAGAACCGTCGCGGTCTATTCCGACGCAGACGCGCGGGCGCTGCATGTGGACATGGCAGATGAAGCCGTCAACATCGGCGCTGCTGCTGCATCGGAATCCTATCTCGTCATCGACAAAATCATCGCCGCCTGCAAGGAGACGGGTGCGGAAGCGGTTCACCCGGGCTATGGCTTCCTGTCGGAACGCGCGGCCTTTCCAAAAGCCCTCGCCACAGCAGACATCACATTCATTGGCCCCAACCCCCACGCCATCGACGCCATGGGTGACAAGATCGCGTCGAAAAAAGCCGCCATGGCCGCAGGCGTGTCCACGGTGCCCGGCTACATGGGCATCATCGAAACCGTTGAAGACGCCATCCGCATCGCAGGCGACATTGGCTATCCCGTCATGATCAAGGCGTCAGCTGGTGGGGGTGGCAAGGGCATGCGCGTGGCGTTCAACGCAGGCGAATGCCGTGAAGGGTTTGGCCTGGCCAAAGCCGAAGCCAAATCCTCTTTCGGCGATGACCGTGTTTTCATCGAAAAATTCATCACCAATCCCCGCCACATCGAAATTCAGGTGCTGGGCGACAAGCATGGCAACGTCATTCATCTGGGCGAACGCGAGTGTTCCATTCAGCGCCGCAACCAGAAAGTCATCGAGGAAGCACCGTCCCCGCTGCTGGACGAAGCCACCCGCAGGAAAATGGGTGAACAGGCCGTGGCACTGGCCAAGGCTGTCAACTACGACAGTGCAGGCACGGTGGAATTTGTGGCGGGGCAAGACCAGAGCTTTTATTTTCTCGAAATGAACACGCGGTTGCAGGTTGAACATCCCGTCACCGAACTTGTGACCGGCATTGATCTGGTTGAACAAATGATCCGGGTGGCCGCTGGCGAAAAACTGTCAATCACCCAAAACCACGTGACCTTCAACGGCTGGGCCATCGAGACCCGCATTTACGCCGAAGACCCCTGTCGTGGTTTTCTCCCCTCCACGGGCCGCCTTGTGAAATATCGTCCGCCTACGGAGCAATCTGCCAATGGCGTCACGGTTCGCAATGACACTGGTGTGTATGAAGGCGGTGAAATTTCGATCTGGTATGATCCCATGATCGCCAAACTCTGCACCCATGCGCCAACACGGGCAGAAGCCATTGCCGCCATGTCGCAGGCATTGGACAGTTTTGTGATCACGGGCATCCAGCACAACATTCCCTTTGTTGCCGCCATCATGGAAAATCCTCGTTGGCAGTCCGGGCACTTGTCCACCGGGTTCATTGCCGAAGAATTCCCGAATGGATCTCAAGGTGCAAAACCGTCGCCCGACGTGACGCAAATGCTGGCTGAAACCGGAGTTTATCTCGATCACATCGAAAACATCCGCAAACGGCAAATCTCCGGACAGTTGAATGGCCGAAAGGTGACGTTTGAGCGGAACCGCCATGTGCGCGTGGCGGCCGCGTGGATCGAACGCGACGTATCCGATGAGATGGACCTTGCTGCCCAAACCGCCACATGGCGCACGGGCGATGCCCTGGTTTCAATGCACACCAGCATGGGGCAGGTCACGGTGCAAGTGAATGCCATCACCAATGGATATCGTCTCGCTTGGCGGGGCTTTGCCGTTGATGTGCATGTCTATACGAAGCGTGAAGCTGAACTGGCGCGGTTGATGCCGGAAAAAACAATCGCAGACAGTTCGAGAAAACTTCTCTGCCCCATGCCCGGTCTGGTGGTGTCGCTGGCGGTGACCGAGGGTCAGGATGTGAAGGCGGGCGATACGCTGGCCGTCATTGAAGCCATGAAAATGCAAAACGTGCTGCGGGCCGAGCGCGACGTGACGATCAAGACCATCAACGCCAAAGCAGGCGACAGCCTTGGCGTCGATGCAGTGATCATGGAATTTGTTTAGCGTGAGCCGACAGGGGACTGCTTGCTCTTTCTCGCAAGCTGTCCCCGACCTTCAGATCGGGGACAGTTTGCGATAGAGCAAACAGTCCCCGTCCGTTGCCCTAAATCAGCCTTTCTGCCTTCATCGCGGCTTGCACCGCTGGTCTTGCACCCACACGGGCTTCAAGATACTATTTAACGATCGGGCCAAAAATCCGCGAAAAATTCTGCGCCAATGCAGTGTCGAGTTGGTCCATTGAGAACGGAATGCCCAGGTCGCTGAAACCTGTCACGCCATGCGCGGCCACGCCACAAGGCACGATGCCATCGAAGTGGGAGAGGTCTGGGTTGACGTTGATCGAAATGCCGTGAAATGACACGCCTTGCCGTACCCGAATGCCAAGTGCAGCAATCTTGTCTTCACGCCCCGCTCGCTTCACCCAAACGCCAACCCGGTCCTCGCGTGTTTCACCTGTCACACCAAAATCAGACAGCGTTGCGATAATCCAGCGTTCCAGAGCAGCCACAAAAGCCCGCACATCTCCGCCCCGTTTTTTCAGGTTGAGCATGACATAGCCAACGCGCTGTCCTGGTCCATGGTAAGTATATTGTCCGCCACGCCCGGTTTGAAACACCGGGAAACGGTCTGGCGCAATCAGATCAGCGGGTTTGGCTGATGTGCCTGCGGAATAAAGGGCAGGGTGCTCCAGCAACCAGACAAGCTCATGGGCGTCACCCCGCGCTATCAAAGCAGCTTCGGCTTCCATGCGGATCACAGCGTCGGCATAAGGCACAAGACCTGTAGCCACTTCCCAGCGCACCGCGTCTGGAGAATAAACCGTTGTTTGAATGTCTCTTCGCAATGCCATGTCTCAGGCTTTTGCGGGGTTCGACAGCGGCGCGCAAGTGGTCTAGGGTTGAACCATGGAAGCACTGTTCGTTCTGGCGATTCTGTTTTTATTGGTGAGCCCCGTGCTGGCCATTGTGGCCTTGGTGAAGGCCTCGTCGCTTGAAACAAAAATCCGCCAATTGAGGGCTGAGATCGCCAATCTGACGACTCAACCCTTGGCCACTGACATGCCAATTTCAGTTGTCAGCAAACCGCCGCCTGAAATGACGCAAGAAGCAGTTGTCGATGCCGCACCTCCACTGGAAGAATTCGTTCAACCGCCTGCACCTGCATACGAAGCAGCACTCCCCCGCAACATCGAGCAAGCCCTCGCTTCGCGGTGGCTGGTCTGGCTGGGCGGTGCTGCCATCGCCATCGGTGGTCTGCTCTTCATCAAATATGCCCACGACAACGGCCTCATTCCGCCCATCATCCGTGTACTGATTGGTTGGCTTGCAGCCGCCGCACTTGTGGGTGCAGGCGAGTGGCTGCGCCAGAAGCGCGGAGAAGAAGTAAAGGACTATGTTCCAGCCGCGCTGTCTGCGGCGGGCCTCGTAATCGCCTATGGATCAACTTATGCGGCCTATGCGCTTTACAATATTTTCGCTCCCGCCGTGTGCTTTCCGGTTCTTGCCGCCATCAGTCTTGCGGCCTTGTGGCTTGCCACACGGCAGGGCCCGCTGATTGCAGCACTCGGCCTCATTGGTGCCACCGTCACGCCGGCCCTTGTATCATCTGATAACCCCAGCACATCGGGGTTTTTCGCCTATCTGCTTGTCATTGTGGTCGCGTCCCTGTGGCTGCTGCGCAAATTGAACTGGTGGTGGCTGGGCTATGCGGCACTGGCCGCAGGTTTGGGATGGGCGCTGATCTGGATCAACGGCTTTGGCCTGAGCCCCAGCCTGCCAATCGGCATTTTCGGTTTGGCCATCGGTGCCGCCGCAACCCTGGTGCCGCGCGGCAAGGCAATTCTGGGCGATGATATGGGGAATCTACTGGTCCCCGGTTCCATTGCACCGCCCATGGCTGTGGCCATTGCGGGCTGCATCGCGGGCAGCCTCATACTTTCGGCCCTTGCCGTGCAATCGGGCCATGCCACTCTACCACTGGTCATGTTCGCCATCGGCATGGCTGCCATCGTCGGTTTTGGCTGGCTGCGACAAGGTTTTGTTGCGGCACCACTGCTGGCCGCCGCCGCAACACTCATCGTTCTGATGGCCTGGCATGATGTGGGCTTCCACACCTGGGCCTTTGACGAACACGGTTTCTGGACCACCGTGCCCGGCCTGTTTGAACCACCGCGTTTCCGCAACACCATGTTTATCGCCATGGCTGCATTCACCGCCATTGGCTTGGCGGGAATGATCTGGAAACCTGACCAGCGCCCTTGGGCAGCGCTTGCCGCCGGATCAGCATTCCTGTTCCTGTTTGGTGCCTGGGGCAGGGCGGATTTCACCCTGTCCTGGCAAGCTTGGACCGGGATGGCAGTGCTGCTTGCTGCGACTCTCGCATTCGGGATTTGGCAAAAACTGTCGGATCAAACCGAGCCCCACACAAGCCGCAGCATCGAAATCCTGTTCGGCTCAATCGCACTCCTGGGCTGCTTTGCGCTTGATCGCGCTTTCGACGGTGTGTGGCAAACCTTGGCAATCGCAGCTTTCGCCGCAGCACTGACCTATGCCACCCGCACCATCGCCTTGCCGAATGTTGCAGGCATTGCGTCTGCCGTCGCCAGCTTCGCGGCCCTCCGATTGTTTTACGGTCGCGAATTCTGGGGTGAACCACGTGATCTGCCCTTGGGCGGCTATTGGGTGATCTATGGTTATGGTGTTCCAGCCGCCTTGTTCTGGCAGGCCTCGAAGTGGTTGCACCGCGAAGGCTTTCTGCGCTGGCGTGTCGCTTTCGAAGGCATAAGCCTGGGCTTGACCGTGGCACTTGTTTCCCTTGTGCTGCGAGTCTGGATTGGTGGCGGCATTGTGAAAGACGAATTGGGCCTGCTCGAACTTGCCGCCCATGGCTGCGCCTGGCTGGGGGCCGCTTACGGTTTGGCCTATCGCCAACACATCTATTCAACTTTCGTTTCCGTCTGGGGTGCCCGCATCCTGCTCGCCGCGTCGGTTCTCGCATTCATCGGTACACTGACGATCCGCAACCCGGTTTTCACAGGCGATGCCGTGGCGGGCGGACAGCTGTTCAACGCCCTGTGGCTGGCTTATCTCGTGCCGGTGCCCTTGTTCGCCCTCATCGCCCGTAAACTTGACAGCCTGGGTTGGTCGCAATTGCGCAGCGCCATTGGTGCATTCACACTTCTCTTGTTGATGACGTTTGTAACCTTGATCGTCAAACGCCAGTTTCAGGGACCGGAGATGGATTTCGATTTCCTGTCGCAAGCCGAATCCTATGCCGTGTCGCTGGCATGGCTGGTGACGGGCATCGGCATATTCATTGCGGGCCTCAAACTTGATCGCCAGACCATCCGCTACGGTGGCCTCGCGGTGATCGTGCTGACTGTTCTGAAAGTTTTCGGCTACGACCTGTTCTCGCTTGGCGGCCTGTGGCGCATCGCCAGCGTCATCGGTCTTGGCCTGTGTCTCGTCGGAGTCGGCTGGCTTTATACGCGCTTCATTGCCAACACCGCCTCAAAAAAGGCGCAACAGGAAAGTTAACTACGTCACATCCAGTTGGAACAATCAGAAGTATTGTGCTAGCCGGAGAAGTGGGGGCTTCCTCGAAAGGAAGCTATACAGTGTGTCGTCAATTATCTTCACAGAAGTGCGCAAGACTCTTCGCACTGTTGTCCATTTTCCTGTCCGCACTTTTCGGAGCTGGTCTTGCTGAAGCCGGGACCAAACGTGTGGCCTTGGTCGTCGGCAACGGTGCTTATCAATCGGTTGCCCAACTCCCCAATCCCCGAAAAGATGCTGAAGCTGTATCGAACGCGTTACGCAAACAAGGCTTTGAAGTTGTCACCGCTTTCGACCTGACACGGCTGGAATTGGAACGGGCTGTCGGGCGTTATGCGCGTTCGCTCAATGGCGCCGATATCAGCCTGTTTTATTATTCCGGCCACGGCATTGAAGTGGGTGGCGAAAACCGGATCATTCCGGTTGATGCCACTTTGGATCAGCCGCAGGATCTTGAAACCCAAACCTATAGTTTGCAGACCATACTGCTCTACATGCAAAGCAACTCGCAGGCCCAGCTGGTTTACCTTGATGCCTGCCGCGACAACCCCTTCAATGACCGCGCTTTCCTGTTGGGTATTGACGACAAGGAAAAATCGGCAGGAAAAGGCCTGGCCGAACAAAAAAGCCCGGTGGGCAGCCTGATTGCCTATGCCACCGAACCCGGCAAAGTGGCGCTCGATGGTTCCGGCGACAATTCACCTTTCACAACTGCGGTGATCAAGCATTCATTCTCCCAGAATGTGGATGTGCAGTCAGCACTGATGCAAGTGACAGCAGATGTTTGGGAGGCAACAAAACAAAGCCAACGCCCATGGATCAACAGTTCACTCGTCAAACCGGTTTTTCTGAATGGTTCGGCCCAAAAGGCACTTGCCACCAACCCGCCAGCAATGACCAAGTCGCTTGCGGAAATCCAGACCATCGATGTGACCCGTCAAGTCTTGGCGGGGCCTGTGACGATAGGCGCAGGGCCGCAACGCGCGCTCAACGAACAGTCGGCGCAATCCCTGCCGGAAGCCAAAGTCTACAAGCTGATGCAAATGCCGGTGACAGGCACCTTGTCCATCGATGATCAAGTCCTGTCGGAAGGGACTGTTGTTGATTTCGCCAAATTCAAGACTTTCAATTTTGAACCTTCAACCGAAGTGCAGGTGTTCAGGGACGCAAACAGCGCAGCACTTCTCGTTCCATCCATAATCATTGAAACTGCCGCCATCGCTGCCGATGGTTCTGCGCTGCCCGTTCAAATTAAAATCAGGCAACGCCTGCATGAGTGCGATCTGCTCGCGGCGGAACCACTGGATATGCAGGGCGTCGGCGAAGGCGTTGAGCTTGACAAAATCGACATAACGCAAGCCTTGGTGGCCTGCCAGAGAGCGGTCGATGAACAGCCGGAAAATATTCGTTACATCTATCTGCTGGGCCGCGCGCAACTGATTGCGGGCAATGTCAAAGCTGCCCGTATTTTGATCCTGCAGGCTGCCGATGCAGGCTATGTGAGGGCAAACCATCAGTTGGGCATTATGGCCACACAAGGCCAAGGAGTTGTAAAAAACCTGGAGCAGGCCAATGCCTTTTTCAAACTGGCCGCAGACAAGGGCGACCCCTTTGCGCTGCTGGCCTTTGGCCGCAACCTCGTAAAAGGCATTGGCATGAAGGCCGATCCAAAACAGGGCGTCGCCATTCTCAAGCATGCAGCCGAACTCGGCAACACCGATGCCCTGGACGAAATCGGCAGCCTTTATCTCTACGGCGGCGCTGTCAAAGCCAGTCCGAAACGTGCCGTTGGCTACATTGATGCGGCAGTCACGCGCAGCGTCAAAAACCGGACCCGCAAAAAAGGCTCAGCCTTCGCTGGACACCCCACAGCCCCAACCGATATCGGAGCGCTCTATTTCAACGGCAATGGTATGCCCAAAGACCTGCGACAAGCCATCAAATGGTACGAACTGGGGGCCGAACGCGGCAATCAGGATGGCACCGCCGACCTGAGCTGGATTTACGCGCAAGGCCCAGGTGATCTGCGCAACCCGGTAAAAGCGGTTTGGTACACGTCCCTCGCCCTGGCTTCGGACAAATTTCAAGGCGACGCTGACCTGCTGCGCCGTCTGGCATTGTTGCCGGAAGATGCAAAACGCAGCGCCATGCGGGATTTTGTCAATCTGGTTGGTCCCTGCGCATCCCAGACAACTGACGGCATCGATGAAACCTTGTTGTTGCTGTCGCGCAAAACTTGGGCGCACAGACAGTCGGATGAAGGCACACTCCCGCTGCCTGTTGCTGATGGTTCATTTCCCCAACCTGGCGGATCAGGAATGGAAGACGAACTGCGCTATTGGAATGATGTCAACAAGTCGGGCGCGGACAAAGCTTATCTCGCCTATCTCGATGCCTTCCCCGACGGAGTGTTTGCCGACATCGCGCGCGCCCGTCTGGGTGGCCTGTTGCAACGCGTGAAGCAAGAGCCAAAACTTGCCGCCTGCGATCCGCCGAAAGTTGTCAAACAACCCGTTAAAAAAGTTGAGCCTGTGAAGTCAAAACCGCCGGTTCAGTTGCTGAAACCGGTAAAGCCCAAGCCTAAACCAGTTTTGGAAAAACCGAAGAAAAAGCCCCCGACACGTGTCAATCGTCCCCGTCCACCTCGGGTGATCATTGAAGAGGAGCCACCCGTGTTCGAAGAGGAAATCCCGGAAATTGAAGAACCACCGCGAAGACGGCCACCAAGGTTCCCGCGCTTCCCCCGCCTTCCCCTTCCACCGCAAGAAGACACTTGCCCGAATGGCGATTGTTAGAGCTGTTGCGGGGAAAGTAAATTCAGTCATCTTCCCCCCTTTTGGGGAGGGCTATCGGATATGGCCAAGGAAAGACCTCATCAGCCCTTCGGGCAGCTTCTCCAGAGGAGAAGCGACTGGATTGAAGATATCCCCCCAGTATCAGGCATTTCAGAAGGTCCCAAACCGCGTCGCTTCTCCTCTGGAGAAGCTGCCCGAAGGGCTGATGAGGTCGCTTTTTCCCCATATGCGATAGTCCTGCCCACAAGGGGAACGGAGTGCCTGCGCGCTTTTTCCCGGCATCATTATGTTTTATGAAGCTTTTGCGGCGTACCTTGTCAGCATCGTCACCGGCCACCAAAAAGTAAAAATAAAACGCAATGAGCCTGATCACTTCTCTCGAAAATGCACTGACGCGATACATTCCAGACTCCCTGGTGTGCCTCGCGTTACGCTTTGGCCTTGCCGTTCCGTTTTTCAAGTCCGGCCTGACAAAATGGACCGGCATTGGAAAACTTTCAGACTCCTCCATCACACTGTTCGAAGAAGAGTTCAAATTTCACATCCTCGGGAAAATCTACGATTACCCTTTCCCCAAAATCATGGCCTACGGTGCAGGGGTGGCAGAAATCCTGTTCCCCATTTTGTTGGTTTTCGGCTTGTTCGGCAGACTGGCGGCCTTTGCACTCCTCATCATGACAATTATCATCCAGCTCACCGTGCCGTCGGGCTGGCCCATTCACTTGACTTGGGCCGCCATGGCTCTGGCCATATTGGTATTGGGTTCGGGCAGGCTGTCACTCGACAATATCCTGCGCCGCGTCTGATTTGACTTCGCGCCTCGCCCCTGCTACCCACCCGTTCGTTCAATACTCACACAAGGGTTGGATCATCCCATGCCTAGCTTTTCGCGCAGCGAAATGCGGGGCCTCATAGGGTTGCTCCGTCCGGTGCCGGAATCCTCCGGTGCACAATCCCCTGTGGCGGATCAACCGGAAAAGGAAATACCATGGCCTCGGTACCATTTACCATGCGCCAGCTGCTTGAAGCTGGCGTTCACTTCGGACATCAAAAACATCGCTGGAATCCCAAAATGGAGTCGTTCATTTACGGCTCGCGCAATGGCATTCACATCATGGATCTGTCGCAGACAGTTCCCTTGCTGCATCAGGCCCTGAACGCCATCACTGACACCGTTGCCAAGGGTGGCCGCGTGCTGTTCGTGGGCACCAAGCGTTCGGCACAAGAACAAATCGCAGTGACTGCAAAGCAGTCAGCCCAGTATTACGTAAACTCGCGCTGGCTGGGTGGCATGCTCACCAACTGGAAAACCATTTCAAACTCGATCAAGACCCTTCGCGTTCTTGATGAAGTTGTGAACTCGAACGGCGCTGGCATCACCAAGCGCGAATTGCTCGACAAGACCCGTGAACGCAACAAGCTCGAAAAGGCACTGGGCGGCATCAAGGACATGGGCGGCGTTCCAGACATCCTGTTCGTCATCGACACCAACAAGGAACAGATCGCCATCAAGGAAGCCAATCGCCTGGGCATTCCGGTTGTGGCCATCATCGACACCAACTCTGACCCAGCTGGCATTACCTACCCAATTCCAGGCAACGACGACGCGGCCCGTGCCGTGGCGCTCTATTGCGAACTGGTTGGCAAAGCCATCATCGAAGGCATTTCGAAATCCGCCACATCGTCAGGCATTGACGTTGGCGCCATGGAAGAATTGCCTGCTGAAGCATTGGTTCCAGCGGCTTAAGCCACTTCACAACGTGACATCAGGGTCCGCGGACAATCGCGGGCCCGTTTCCCATTCAGGAGATAGACATGGCTGAAATCACAGCTGCACTCGTGCGCGATTTGCGCGAAAAAACCGGCGTCGGCATGATGGACTGCAAGGCAGCCCTCGTTGCCACCAATGGCGAAATGGAAGCGGCCGTTGATTGGCTGCGCGCCAAGGGCCTGTCCAAGGCCGCCAAGAAATCCACCCGTGTGGCCGCAGAAGGTCTGGTTGGCGTCATCACCAAAGGCACCACGGGTGCAGCGGTTGAAGTCAACTCCGAAACCGACTTTGTTGCCCGCAATGAAAAGTTCCAGGCCATGGTGGCTGAAATCACCAAGCTGGCGCTCGATGCCGACAGCTCAACTGAAACGTTGAAGACCATGCAATATCCGGGTTCCACACATCAAGTGGCCGCCTACGTGGCCGAAATGGTGGCCACCATCGGCGAAAACATGACGGTGCGTCGCACCGCCAGCCTGTCAGTTACCGACGGCGTAGTGGCGTCCTATGTCCATAACCAGGCTGCACCCGGCATGGGCAAGATTGGCGTTCTCGTGGCACTTGAAGGCACTGGCAGCAAGGATGAAATCGCAGGCTTTGGCCGCTTGCTGTCGATGCATATTGCCGCGACCAATCCGGTTGCTCTCGACATCAACTCGGTGCCGAAAGAAGTACTGGCCCGTGAAGCTGCCATTCTCGAAGAAAAGAATGTGGGCAAACCCGCCAACGTCATGGAAAAGATCGTGGCCTCCGGCCTGAAGTCCTTCGCCAAGGAAAACTGTCTGCTGGAACAGCCTTACGTGCACGACGGTTCAAAGACCGTTGCTCAGGCTGTTGAAGAAGCGGGCAAAAAGTCCGGTTCTACGTTGCTGCTGAAGGCTTTCGTGCGCATGCAGCTGGGTGAAGGCATTGAAAAAGGTAAAGACGACTTTGCCGCCGAAGTTGCGAAAATGTCTGGTACCGCATAAAAAATAGGGACTGCTTGCTCTATCGCAAGCTGTCCCTGGTCTGCGATTTCCGGGAAGTTCGGGGACAGTTTGCAAGAAAGAGCAAACAGTCCCCAGTCCGATATTCAACGTTTTCCAAAAGCAGGACGGCCATTGTTGTTTTGCCCGAAACTGCTGGTAGCCGCCATTTGTTGGGTCGCCTGCTGCGTCGCCATGTTTTTTGCATAATTGGCGAGATAGTCGTCATCGAGTTTTGCAAGTACACGCGATGATCCTGCCATGCCCGATACTTCACTCTTCAATGATGCCATGCGACGCCCGGCACCAGGTGGCGGGCCGTATTCATTGTCACCTTCGTCACCGGAGCAGAAGCCACACTCGATGAGCTGCCACAAACCGCCGACTATGGGCACGAACTGAAATAAAAACCACCAACCACTTTTTCCACGGTCGTGATAACGTTTTACAGTCGTACAGACATTTACAACTATCGATACCAAAACAGCAAAGGCAACCACAAACAAGTTCATAGCAACATCGGGTGGCGAACCAGCTGTGAGTCGTGATTTCCCAAAAATCATCGGCACAATGAACGCTACAAAAAGAAGCAGTAACATGGAAAGCTGGGCTTTCCACCACTGGCCACGACCAATACGGCCATTAAGTCCAAAAAAATAATTTGGCATTTGCATGATGTTGCCCTTCAAAATTAAAAGGAAAATGTACCACATCGTCTCCTAATGTGTGGTTAAGTCGATAGCGCTAATCATGTTCAACTCTACCGAATCGTTCAGGACTTCCAGATGGTTGCCAAAGAAAAACGTATTCTCCTCAAAATCTCCGGTGAAGTGCTCATGGGAAACCAGCCCTACGGCATTGATCTGGCCACGGTAGGCCGCGTGGCCGACGAAGTGCTTGACTGCCAAAAAGCCGGAGTTGAAATCGCTCTCGTGATCGGTGGTGGCAATATTTTCCGGGGCATTGCGGGTGCCGCCAAGGGCATGGACCGGGTGTCGGCTGATCACATGGGCATCATGGCAACCGTCATGAATGCGCTTGCCATGCAAGGCGTATTGAAGGGCAAGGGCTGCGATGCGCGCGTGCTTTCGGCCATTGCCATGCCCACCATCTGCGAAACCTATTCTGCCTCCAAAGGTATTCATCACCTTGAAAAGGGCAGGGTGGTGATTTGTGCCGGCGGCACGGGGCTTCCATTCTTCACCACAGACACAGGTGCCGCCTTGCGGGCCGCTGAACTGAAATGCGATGCGCTCTACAAGGGCACCAGTGTGGATGGAGTCTATTCTGCCGATCCGAAGAAAGATTCCACGGCCAGACGCTATGACAGCATCACCTTTGACGAAGTGCTGTCCAAAAACCTTAAAATCATGGATGCTGCCGCCATTGCACTGACGCGTGACAGTGATGTGCCAGTCGTAGTATTTTCAATCCGCGAAGCGGGGAATGTGGCCCGGGTCCTGTCGGGCCAAGGCCAGTTCACTCGCGTCACCAAGAACTGAACAAGGAAAAATCCCATGGCCGCTCCAGAACCCTTCAATGCCCCCGATATCAAGCGCCGCATGAACGGTGCAACTGAATCGCTGAAACATGACTTCGGTGGCCTGCGCACGGGCCGCGCCTCGGCCACTTTGCTCGATCCGATCCAGGTGGATGCTTATGGTGCAAACATGCCGTTGACCCAGGTTGCATCAGTGTCCGTGCCGGAAGCGCGACTGTTGCAAATCAGCGTCTGGGATCGTGGCCTTGTGGCCGCAGTTGAAAAAGCCATTCACGCCTCAAACCTCGGCCTCAACCCGCAAACCGAAGGCTCGGTCATTCGCCTCCGTATGCCGGACCTGACGCAGGACCGCCGCAAGGAACTGGTGAAAGTTGCCCACCAATATTCCGAGAAAGCCAAAGTGGCGGCCCGCAACGTTCGCCGCGACGCCATGGACCATCTGAAGCTGCTCGAAAAGGCCAAGCTGATGTCAGAAGACGAGCACAAGAACAAGGCCGATGAAGTTCAAAAATGGACGGATGATACGATCAAGGATATCGACACCGCGACGAAGGCCAAGGAAATCGAAATCATGCAGGGCTGATACAACACTTCAATGTCGCACACCCGCTTGCCATTGCCGCTCCGCCACATTGCCATCATCATGGATGGCAATGGCCGCTGGGCTGCCGCACGCGGACTGCCGCGGACTGCGGGGCACAAGCAAGGCATCGAAGCCCTGCGCCGCACGGTAAAGGCCGCCGCTGAAATCGGTGTGAACGTGCTGACGGTTTATTCTTTTTCAACCGAAAACTGGTCTCGCCCCAAGGCCGAGGTGAGTTTTCTGTTGCAGCTGTTCCGGCGCTTTGTGAGCCAGGACGTGGCCGAACTTCACACCACAGGTGTGCGCATCCGCATGATCGGCATTCGCGAAGGTTTGGACAAGACCATCATCAAACTGATTGAGGATGCTGAACGTCTGACGGCTGACAACACCGGCATGACTTTGGTTGTTGCGTTCAACTATGGCGGACGGCAGGAAATCCTGGGTGCCATCCAGAAGCTGACCCATGACGTCGCTGCGGGTAGATTACAACCGCAAAACATTTCCATGGACACGGTGGCCGCCAAACTCGACACCGCCGAATGGCCAGACCCGGACCTCCTCATCCGCACAGGCGGTGAAGAACGCATTTCTAATTTTCTGCTCTGGCAATGTGCTTACACTGAATTTGTCTTCATCGACGAATACTGGCCGGACTTTGACAGAACCATATTGGACCGGGCCATTGAGGATTATCGGGGCCGCGAACGCCGTTTTGGCGGCTTGAAAGTAAAATCTGCATGACTGAATCGGCTGTCGCGATGAAAGGCAAATGGGCTGATCTCGGAGTCCGTGCCACGTCAGCGCTGATTCTGATTCCGGCGGTGCTGCTTGACATCTGGATGGGCGGCGTCTGGTTTGAGCTGTTCATGGCGTTTCTCGGCCTGCTGATGGCGCACGAATGGACCAACATTGTTCACAAACGCAGTTCCTTGCAGTTTGCGCTGCATGCCGCAGCTGTGTTGTGCGCGGCATTGTTGCCGCAAACTATTGGTGTATTGCCGACAATCGGAATCGTGCTCGCCATCACCGCAATCGGTATCGCGGCGATTTTTTATTTTCAACGCGACAAGTCCTTGTTTGCTTCTGCCGGAATTCCTTATGTAGCCTTGCCGGTGCTGGCTTTGGTGCTTCTCCGGTCCGACAATGTTTGGGGCATTCACGCCATCATGTGGCTGATGCTGGTGGTGTGGGCCACTGACACCTTTGCCTATTTTGCCGGGAGAATCATAGGCGGCCCGAAACTGGCACCCGTTTTGTCGCCAAAAAAGACCTGGGCCGGATTGCTCGGCGGCATGGCAGGTGCAGCGTTGGTGTCCGGGATTTATGCAGCCTGTTTTTTGCCGTCATGGATTGCACTTGCGGGCGTTGCAGCCGCCTTGGCTGTTGTGGCGCAACTTGGCGACATTTTCGAAAGCGCCCTGAAACGCCAATTTGACTTGAAGGATTCAGGCGATTTGATTCCCGGTCATGGCGGTGTTCTGGACCGGGTCGATGGTTTGGTCTTCGCTGGCGTTGTGGCGGCAATCATCGGATTTGTGAGATCTACCAGCAGCCTGGCCCAGGGCCTGCTGCTCTGGTAACCATAGCCACCGGAATTTGAAGCAAATGCCATCCAGTTCTGGTTAAGATTTGGTAAATGTCGCCTTAACAGGAACACAATCCTGTAATAACCAGAGCGCCAGAATGCGGAGTGAATGAGACAATGAGTTTTTTTGAAGCCATCCAAACCGTTTCACCCTTGGGTGTGCTGTTCAATGTGGCAGCCTTTATTGTGGCGCTTTTGCTGATCGTGTTTGTGCATGAATTCGGCCATTACATTGTAGCCCGCTGGTGCGGCGTGAAATCCGATGTGTTTTCTGTGGGGTTCGGCAAGGAAATCTGGGGTTACACCGACAAGCGCGGCACCCGCTGGAAGCTGGCGCCCTGGCCCATCGGCGGCTATGTGAAATTTGCAGGCGACGCCAATGCAGCGAGCAAACCCGATCTGAGCGAAGAGGCCAAAAGCACCGCTGGCAGCCTGCAAGCGCAACCAGTTTTGCAACGCGCCGCCATTGTCTCTGCGGGGCCTTTTGCCAACTTCATACTGGCAATTTTGCTGTTTGCCGTGGGTTACATGGTGATTGGCACAAGCTACATGCGTCCGATTGTCGACACGGTCATGCAGGGTTCTCCTGCGGAAGTTTCAGGAATCAAACCTGGTGACGAAATTACCAGCATTGACGGCGTTGCTGTCACAAATTTCGAATCGATTCCGGAAATGGTCATGTTCCGGCCGGACGAAACACTTGTCGTCGGCATCAAGCGCGATGGCGTGTCGATGACACTCAACGTGCTTGCCAAAGCCAGAGAGGTCAAAGATGGTTTCGGCGGCACATTCCGTTTTGGCCAAATGGGAGTAGGCCATAACAAGCGTGGCGATGAACCGCTGCTGGAGCGCCAGCCACCGCACATAGCCCTGCAAAAGGGTGCCGAACGCACGTGGTTCATCATCGCAATGACAGGAAAAACCCTGAAAAAACTCTTCGTCGGCGAAGAAAGCATCAAACGCATCGGTGGTGCCATCAGCATTGGCAAGGGTGCTGGCGATGCTGCGTCTAACGGGTTGATGACTTTCATATCTTTTATTGCGTTTTTAAGCGTATCCATAGGCATTGTTAACCTTTTGCCAATCCCGATGTTGGATGGTGGACACTTGGTGTTTTACGCCCTTGAGGCCTTGCGTGGAAAACCGCTGGGTCCGCTGGCACAGGAATGGGGTTACCGCATTGGTTTCACGTGCGTCGTCATGCTTATGCTTCTGGGCTTGTTCAATGATACGGGCAGGGTGGCAAATGTGCTGTTCGGTACCTGAATGCAGCCACGAAATTGCCCAGATGTTTCATTTGCATAACGGGTCAGACTGGCTAAAAGACAACGCGTGGCCTGATTTGCTGCGGGGGGCGGCTCCCGGAGTTGCGAGAGTAGCGATTTGATGCGTATGCGATTGATATATTGTTTGGTTTTGGCGTTGGTATTCGGCGTGCTGCCTGTGGCTGCGCCGGGGGTGTTTTCGCAAGTTGCCATGGCAGCAACAGTGAACAACGTGGTGTTCAACGGCAATCAGCGCGTCGAGAACGAAACCATTTTATCCTACATGCAACTGGGCGTGGGCGACCAGTTCAGCGATGAGGCGATTGACGCCTCAATCAAGGCCTTGTTTCAAACCGGTCTGTTCAGGGACGTTGCTGTGGTGCGGCAAGGTGGTTCACTGGTTGTCACCGTGTCCGAAAATCCGCTGATCAATTTGGTCAACATTGAAGGCAACGAGGATGTTGACGACGATACCTTGCTGAAGGAAGTGGAGGTGCGCCAAAGCATCATCTACACCAAGGCCCGCGTCGCCGCCGACACCAAGCGCATTCTTTCGGTTTACCAGAAGCAGGGCTTCTACAATGTGCGTGTTGCACCCAAACTCATTCGCCTGCCTGAAAACCGCATCAACCTCGTGTTCGAAGTCAATGAAGGCGGCAAGACGCAAGTCGAACAGATCAACTTTTCCGGCAACGACGCCTTCAGCGACGGCGACCTGCGTGACGTGATCGCCACCAAGGAACATTCAAAGCTGTTCTTCTTTCTGCGCAACACCACTTATGATTCTGACCGCCTTGAATATGACAAGGAATTGTTGCGCCGTTACTATCTGAAAAATGGCTACGCCGATGTGGATGTCGTTTCGGCAGATGCGCGCTTGACTGACGATGGCCAAAGCTTCCTCGTGGATTTTGTGGTCACCGAAGGCCCGCGTTATTCCATCGCCGATGTGGCCGTGAATATTGGCGACAATAACCTGAACCCTGATGCCCTGGCCCGCAAAGTGTCAACCGGTGTAGGTGACACTTACAATGCGGCGAAGGTTGACAAGTCGGTTGAAAAATTGACGCTCGAAGCTTCGAACCAGGGCTTTGTCTTTGCCAGGGTTGAGCCGAAGGTGGACCGCAACCCGTCGAACGCCACCGTCAATTTGACCTATAACATCACCGAAGGTCCACGCACCTATGTGGAACGCATCGACATCATCGGTAACACCCGCACCCTCGATGATGTCATCCGCCGCGAATTGCGCCTGTACGAAGGTGATGCCTATAACCGCACCCTGGTCGAACGCGCCCGCCGCCGCCTCACTGCACTGGACTATTTCGAAAAAGTCGACTTCCGCGAAGAAGAAGGTTCTGCCGCTGACAAGGTGGTGCTGGTCATCGAAGTCGCGGAAAAAGCCACAGGCTCCGTGACATTCTCGATTGGTTATTCGTCAGTTGAAACCATTGTTGGCTCCGTCGGACTTGAAGAGCGCAACCTGTTTGGCCGCGGCTATAATGTGAAGCTGAATACCCAACTGAGTTTCAAAAAGCAGCAGGTGGATTTCAGCTTCACCGAACCTTATTTCATGGGAACGCCAGTGTCGCTTGGCGTTGACCTGTTTGCAACCCGCGTCGATAACAAGAGCGCATCCTCCTATACCAGCGAACAAATTGGCGGCGCTTTGCGCGCAGGCTTTGCGCTGGATGAATTCTCGTCTTTGAATTTCAAATACCTGTTGGCGCATCGCGTCACCAAAGGTGTGACCATCGCCTCGTCTTCCCCTGCCATTATTGAACAGCAAGGCAAGGACTGGAAATCGGCGCTGTCAGCGACCTACATCTATGACGACCTCGACAATCCATTGAACCCGGCATCTGGTTTGCGCGCCGAACTTGAAACTGAAGTTGCAGGTCTTGGCGGCAACACGCAATATGCGTCGGTTGAAGGTCACGCCTGGTATTTCATCCCATTGCTTGACGAAAAAGTGGTTGTGAAAATTGAAGGCAATGCTGGTCATCAGCAATCCTTCGGCAATCGGAATATTCCGCTGCAGGACCGTTTCTTCAAAGGTGCTGACAGCTTCCGCGGTTTCAGCCAGTCCGGCATTGGTCCAAAACAGATCGGCAATGACGGCGGCATGGATTCAATTGGTGCCCAGACTTACGCCATCGGTACACTCGAAGCGAATTTCCCGATTGGCATTCCGGAGGCCTGGGGCATCAGCGGAACGGTGTTCTCGGATTTTGGTACGGTGTTTGGAACGGATCAGCGGTCGGTTGCCAATGGCGGAGCAAACTGCCCGGGCAATGGAACATTTACGGGCGCATGCTCTGTACTCGACTCCATGGGCTTCCGTGCCTCAGTCGGTGCAGGCGTGATCTGGCAGTCGCCATTTGGTCCGCTCCGTCTCGAAGCCGCCTATCCAATCCTCAAAAAGAAGTTCGACGAGAAGGAAATCGTCCGCTTCTCGATCGGCACACGCTTCTAGAATTCTCTGCGCAATCAGCTACAAGGGGCGGGATTTTTTCCCGCCTTTTTGTTTTGAGGACCATCATGACCGACACGCCCGCCACTGGCAAAACCCTCGACATCATCCGCATCATGCAGTTGCTGCCGCACCGTTATCCGTTTCTGTTGATTGACCGCCTGATCAATGTCGACGGCGAGGGCAGTGGCACCGCCATCAAGAACGTCACCATCAACGAACCGTTTTTCCAGGGCCACTTTCCCGGTCAACCGGTGTTTCCGGGCGTGCTGCTGGTGGAAGCCATGGCGCAAACGGCAGGCGCGATCGTGCTGGAAAACCTGGGCGAAGGTGACGCCGGAAAACTGGTGTTCTTCATGTCAATCGACAAGTGTCGATTCAGAAAACCTGTGGTGCCGGGGGACCAGGTGCTTTTCCATGTGAAGCTGATGCAGAAACGGGCCCCGGTATGGAAGTATTCAGCAGAGGCGCATGTGGAGGGCAAGAAGGTGGCCGAGGCTGAGATTGGGGCGATGTTGATTGACGGGAAGAGGGTGTGAGGTCCCTTAACGCTTCCCCATCTCCACATAATCCCGCTTTTTCGCTCCCACATAAAGCTGGCGCGGCCGCCCGATTTTCTGGTTGGGTTCGGCGATCATTTCCTTCCACTGCGACACCCAGCCTATGGTGCGGGCCACGGCGAACAACACCGTGAACATCGAGGTCGGAAAGCCCATGGTGCGCAGGATGATGCCGGAATAGAAGTCGACATTCGGATAGAGTTTGCGCGAGATGAAATACTCGTCGTGAAGTGCGATGCGTTCCAGTTCCTTGGCCACTTCAAGCAACGGATCATCTTCAACGCCCAAGGCATCAAACACCTCATAGGCTGTCTTCTGCATGATCTTGGCGCGCGGGTCGTAGTTCTTGTAGACGCGATGACCGAAGCCCATGAGTTTGACGTTCGACGACTTGTCCTTCACTTTTTCAATGAAAGCAGGAATTTTATCCACAGTGCCGATTTCCTCCAGCATCTTCAATGCCGCTTCATTGGCACCACCATGGGCGGGGCCCCACAGGCAAGCGATGCCTGCCGCGATACAGGCAAACGGGTTGGCACCCGACGAACCGGCCAGACGCACCGTGGACGTTGATGCGTTCTGTTCATGGTCGGCATGCAGGGTGAAAATCCGGTCCATGGCGCGGGCCAGAACCGGGTTTACCACATAGTCCTCGCACGGCACGGCAAAGCACATGCGCAGGAAATTTGACGCATAATCGAGCGAGTTCAGCGGATAGACAAAAGGCTGGCCAATGGCATATTTGAAGGCCATGGCGGCAATGGTGGGGATCTTCGCAATCATCCGGTGCGAAGCAATTTCGCGCTGGCGCGGATCGTTGACATCGGTTGAATCGTGATAGAACGCAGCAAGCGCGCCGACGACCGCAACCATGACAGCCATCGGATGGGCATCACGACGGAAGCCCCGGAAGAACAGCACCATCTGCTCGTTCACCATGGTGTGGTAGGTAATGTTCTTTTCGAACGACTTCCGCTGTGCAGGGTTTGGCAATTCGCCGTAGTAGAGCAGGTAGCAGGTTTCAAGGAAGTCGCCCTTTTCTGCGAGCTGTTCAATCGGGTAGCCGCGATACAGCAACACACCTTCGTCACCATCGATATAAGTGATGGCCGACAGACAGGCGGCGGTGGAGGTGAAGCCGGGATCAAAGGTGAAGGCCTTGGTCTGGCCATAGAGCTTGCCAATGTCGATGACGTCGGGGCCAATGCTGCCGGATTGCACCGGAAACTCATAGGCTTTCCCGTCCAGCGTCAGTGTCGCACTTTTCGTGGTCTCAGCCATGATGATCTCCCATTTCAGGGCATGATATTGCAGCGCAACAAGAAGGTCAATGTGGCTGACGGGTAGGGACAGTTTACTTGAGATCGGGGACAGTTTACTTTTGTTGATTGTCTTACTATGGACATACACCTCATCGGAAAAGTAAACTGTCCCCGATCTCAAGTAAACTGTCCCGGATCTGGAGTTCTGTCCATGGCCCGTATTGCCCGTATTGTCATCCCCGATGTGCCGCATCATGTTACCCAGCGGGGAAACAGGCGCGAACCGGTGTTCTTTGAAGATGGAGATTACGCGCGCTATCTTGCGTTTCTTGGCGAAGGCGCAGAAAAATCTGGGACTAAAATTTTGGCCTACTGCCTGATGCCCAACCATGTTCACGTGATTGTGGTGCCGCGCCATGCCAATGGTTTGAGGGAATTGTTTGCCGATGCGCACCGAAAATACACAAACTTCATCAATTGGCGGCACAAATGGACCGGGCATTTGTGGCAGGGGCGTTTTGGTTCTGTGCCGATGGACGAGGAACATCTGGCGCATGCCCTACGATATGTAGCGCAAAACCCAGTGAGAGCCGGCATTGCAGCATCCATTTTCGATTGGCCACACTCATCCGTTCACGCGCATGTTTCAGGCCAACCCCATCAGCTGGTTGACGTGAAACCAGTATTGCAACGCTATCTCGACTTTGCGTCTTTCATTGGTGGGGAGGTGCCGAAATCGCGATTGGATGCGCTTCGCAAGAGTGAAACGAGTGGCAGACCACTGGGGCGATTTGCGGTGGTTTGACGGGGGCAGTTCGGGGACAGTTTGCGAGAAAGAGCAAACAGTCCCCTACGCCTGATCCCCAATCCGGCCCAAGCTCTCATCTCTCCCCAACACCTCCAGCACATCAAAAATCCCTGGCGATGTGGATGTTCCTGTCAACGCGGCGCGTAAGGGCTGTGCGAGTTTTCCCAGCTTTTGGCCGGTGGTTTCAACGTGGGTTTTGACTGCGGCTTCCAAGGTTACGGCGGTCCATTCGGTGGTGGATGAAAGGACGGGGATCAGGCTTGCGAGGGCGGCTTTGCCTTCGTCGTTCAACAGGGCCTTGGCTTTTTCGTCCATGGCCAATGGGCGTTGCACGAACAGGTATGCGGCTGAGGTTTTGAGCTCGACGAGGGTTTTGGCGCGTTCCTTCAGACCGGGCATGGCCTTCAAGAGTTTGACTTTCATGCTGTCGTCAATGCGGGTGAGCATGTCTGCACCGCCTGAGACGTGGGGCAGGAAGCTGAGGAAGGCTTGCAGCAATTCAGCATCTTCGGTGTGGCGGATGTAATGGCCGTTGAGGTTTTCCAGTTTGGCAAAATCAAAACGGGCAGCTGACTTGCCGATGCCATCCAAGGCGAACCATTCCACGAGTTGTGCGGTGGAAAAGATTTCGTCATCGCCATGGCTCCAACCGAGGCGGGCGAGATAGTTGCGCAGCGCTGCGGGAAGATAGCCCATTTCGCGATAGGCTTCGACGCCGAGGGCGCCGTGGCGCTTTGAAAGTTTCGCACCATCGGGTCCGTGGATCAGCGGCACATGTGTCATGGATGGCACGGGCCAATCCATGGCCAGATAGATTTGTGTTTGCCGTGCCGCATTCGTCAAGTGATCAACACCGCGGATGATGTGGGTGACGCCCATGTCATGGTCATCCACGACGACGGAGAGATTGTAAGTTGGGTTGCCGTCGGAGCGCAGGATGATCAAATCATCGAGATCCTTGTTGGGGATGACGACGCGCCCCATGGCATGATCGTTGATTACGGTTTCACCTTCTTGTGGAGCCTTGAAGCGGATGACTGGCTTTACATCTGCGGGCGCTTCTGATGCATCGCGGTCCCGCCATGTGCCGTCATAGCGGATCGGGCGCTTTTCGGCTTCCGCCTTGGTGCGCATGGCGCTAAGTTCTTCAGGCGTGCAATAACAATGATAGGCCTTGCCGCGTTTCACCAAATCATGCGCCACATCCCGATGGCGGTCAGCCCGGTCAAATTGTGAAACGGCGTCTCCATCCCACGTCAGCCCCAGCCATGTCAGTCCATCCAGAATGGCATCAACAGCCCCCGTTGTATAACGCTCACGATCCGTATCTTCGATGCGCAGCAGCATCTTGCCGTTTTGCCCTTTGGCGTAGGCCCAGTTGAACAGGGCAGTGCGGGCACCGCCGATATGCAGGTAGCCGGTGGGCGAGGGGGCAAAACGCGTAATAACAGGCGATGACATAACAGGCGATGACATGGACGCCGGTTTCCTTCTAAGGTCGAGACGGGGAAAAGCACGATGGCTGTTGGGGAGGCGGATAGCACATGGTCACTTCCCGTCAAAGGGGGGCAACTGCTCCGCATGGCGGGGTGGGCGGAAGCTTTTGACATTGAAAGCCAGCGTCTCATGGTGTGGAGCCCGTTGCTTCTGGTCGTCGGGATCTGGACTTACTTTTCGCTGAACCGGGAACCACCGGGATATCTGGCTCTCCCGCTTGTGCTGTTTTGCGTGGCCGCATTGCTGTGGCCCCGCACACCGCAGGGTGCAAAAATACTGGTGATTGTTGTTCTCGGATTTTCCACGGCGGAACTGCGCACGCAATGGGTGGCCACACCATTACTGCGGGCTTACGCGCCGATGCAAACTATAATCGGTCATGTTGTCGATGTGGATGTACGCTCCAAGCTGCGGTTTTCACTGAACCTCGAAATCACTGAAGCCGCAGGTTTGCTGGAAGTTGAGCGCCCGCGCCGCGTGTTGGTCCAAATTACCGGTAAACATGTTTTGCCCCATGTCGGTGACACAGTGAAACTGACAGCAGATTTGGCACCGCTGCCAAGGCCAGCACAACCCGGCGGCTTTGATTATGGCCGACAATTGTTTTTCCAGTCCATCGGCGCTGTTGGGCGCAGCAAAACCGATGTTGAGATTCTGAGCGAACCGGTTCCCTGGCGTTTTGTCGTAAGGCGCAGCTTCCATGATTTGCGTGCTGCAATCGGCAGCCGTGTGCGTGATGCCATTCGCGGGCCACTTGGCAGTTTTGCCGATGCGGTCATCACCGGAGAACGCGCTTCAATTCCGCGCAGCATGAACGAAAGTTTACAGGCGTCAGGTTTGTTTCACATCCTCTCGATCTCGGGCCTGCATATGGCGCTTGTGGCGGGCGGCGCATTCTGGACACTGCGGGCATTTCTGGCCCTGTCACCCACACTCGCCCTGACATACCCCATCAAAAAATGGGCCGCAGGCTTCGCAATTCTTGTGGGCCTGCTTTACATGTTGCTGGCGGATTCCGGCGCTGCAACGGAGCGATCATTCATCATGATTGCCGTGGTGTTTTTCGCCGTGCTGGTGGACCGCCCCGCGCTGTCATTGCACAATCTCGCATTGGCTGCTGTATTGATTTTGGTGTGGTCGCCGGAACAGGCTTTGGCCGCAAGTTTCCAGATGTCGTTCATGGCGGTCATGGGTTTGGCCGCCTTCTTCGTGTGGTGGAAAAAGCTGGTGCCTGCACCGACAAAACTCAATCGCGGCGGTTTCGTTGCGCATTGGACGCGGCGCATCGCCTTGGGATCTGCAGCTTCGCTTGCAACATCACTTGTGGCGGGCAGCCTGTCGGGAATTCCTGCCATGCATCACTTCGGCAGGTTGGCACCCTATGGCATTGTGGCCAATGCCCTGGCTTTGCCCATTGTCAGCCTGATCGTCATGCCAGCCGCCATGGCAGGCGTCATGTTGATGCCCTTGGGGCTGGATGCCATTCCCTTGAAACTCATGGGGTGGGGCTTGCAGGGGGTCATGCTGGTGTCTGATGGGGTGGCGCGTTTGCCGGGCTCCGGGCTGCGCCTTCCCTTGATCGATGTGAATGCAGCAGCAGCCTTGGCGCTTGCGTCAGCTTTCCTGTTTTTGCCCATCACGCGGCTGCGCCTGCTGGCAGTTCCGTTTGCGGTATTGGCTATTGCATTAATCTCGCGCGGCGGCGCTCAACCCTTGCTTCTGATCGATGAACGCGCAGGCAATGTGGCTTTGGTGACCGAACTGGGTCTGGTTCCCGCCAGTCCGAAACAGGGGGCAGAATCAGTGTCGCGCTGGTTGACGCAGGCAGGTGATACGGGTGGATTCAAGAATGCTGCAAAACGTGTGGGGTGGACATGTTCTCTGGTTCGTTGCGAGGCGACCCAATCAGGATTGAAAATAGCGTTCATGCTCAAACAACCATTGGGAATGCAGCGCTGCCCGAACGCCGATGTCCTCGTCTCGCAAGAACCATTGCGGCGGCGCTGCAAGGGCTCCAAGGTTACTGTTGATCGCTTCGATGTCTGGCGCAATGGTGCCTATGCTGTTTTTGCGGATGGCGAGGTGGCGCATGTCCGCGAAACACAGGGCTTGCGACCATGGGTTTATGAACCAAGGGCCCGCACTGCTACAAGTGGCCGCATGGCAAATTGATAATTGCAAGGCCAAATAATTGGCATGGGCGACCAACTCTCTGACTTCCGCAAACAAATAGATGCACTCGATGTTCAACTGATCGAGCTTTTGGCCAAACGCGAAAAACTCGTGGGCGACGTTCTGGTCTTCAAGAAAACCACAAAGCTGCCGGGCCGCATTCAGTCCCGTGTCGACGAAGTGATCAACAATGCAGCCGCCCGCGCGGAACTGATCGGCATGAACCCTGATCTGGCCCGCACAGTGTGGTCGGCAATGGTGGAATGGTTTGTGCTGCATGAAGAGAGGGAGTTGCGGGTAGAAAGGCCCCCATCGCCCTTCGGGCACTTCCCCAACAAGTTGGGGAAGGACTCGATGAACGACCTCTCCTGAACATGATGAGGGAGGTGGCGGCACCAGTTCTTCCCCAACTTGTTGGGGAAGTGCCCGAAGGGCGATGGGGGCCTTTCGTTCACCCGCACGCCTTCTGCAAATCCTTGAACTGCTGATCCGTCATGATCTGCACCGGCGTTTTGCCTGCTGGCAGGGGTTGAATTTCCTTGATCCGGTCTTCGGTGCCGGGGTGCGTTGAGAACACGTTTCCAATACGGTCCAGTGCGGAAGTCTCTTTGGCAGGTGCGCCGGGTTTCATGCCTTCAAGTTTCATCAGTTTCTCAAAGAAATGTTTGAGGCCAATGGGATCTACCGAGGCCTTCACCATCACGTCGCGTGCAAATGTGTCAGCTTCCCGCTCGGCTTCCCGGGTGTAGCGCAGGATGGCGGCAAGCCCTGCTGCACTGGACACCAGATCGCCACTGGCACCGCCTGAAACCGCACCCGCCAGAACCTGCAAACCGGCAAAGCGCACCATTTGCGCTTCGGGATGCAGATGATAAACATGACCCAATTCATGGGCCAGCACGCCAGCAACCTCTGTGGCGTCCGACGCTTCTTTCAATAGCCCGCGCGTCAACACAATGCGCCCGCCGGGTACAGCAAAGGCATTGACCATATCCATGTCATAGATGTCGATTTGTACGGGCGGAATATCCACGCCACTTTCAGCCAACGCCCCAACCATTGCCGCAATGCCCGTTCTGCTGCCTGCCGTATCGCATTTTTTTGTAGATCCGACCAGGGAGCCAGTGATCTGTTCACCCATGCGCTGCCGCCAACTCTGTGGCAAAAGACCTGCCACCTGCTGCGGCAGCACGGTCATGGCGACATAGCCCAGTGCTGCCAATCCGGCAAAGCCCGCAGCAGTCCAGCCCAATACATGCCCCAGATGCCGCCAGGAATAGCCGCCCTTCAGGTGACTGTTCTGTGCCACCAGATCGTCAATAAAAGCCTGATCGCGCACAATCAGTCTGGCACCGGGTTTATCGTCGTGGGTAATGCGGAACGGCTGTCCCGGTGTGGGCGCATCAATCGGGTGCAGCCCTGCAATGCTCCACGTGGTCGGCGTTGTCTCAGACCCCCGGAACACAAGATTCGAACCCACACGAGTGACCGTCACTGCATGCTCACGCGCAATCTCACCATCAAAATAAACCGCTGCAACAGCCATCACAAACCTCCTACATCGAATGCGTCGGCCAGGCCTTCGCCGCGTGAATCCATTCTGGCCGAGGATTGCCGGATGCGGTCAACATCCACAAACCCATCAAGTGTGAGACGATCAACAGCGAACTTCACCGTGCGCTGCTGCACAAAGGGCCAGGCAATGCCAAGCGTAAACACAATCAGCAGCAGATTGATGATGGTCAACCAGATCACGCTGCCCGTGGTGGCGTTCAGACTGAAAGGCACGCCATCAAACCGGGTGTAGTTGGCAAAAGTGCGCAGTTCTTTTGCCGTGTAAATGGCCCACAGCATGGGGATGACCAGCATGAACAGAAAGAACAAAATCACGCCGGCGATCACCAGATAGCCGGCAATTTCGGAAACGGTTTCAGGCGGCGACATGGGGTCAAACAGTGTTTTGAACTGACCAGACAGAGCCGTTGAACTTACCACCAAAACGATAACCAGAACAATTGCGGCAAGTGTGAGCAGCCAGCACATGGCATAGGTCGGGTACAAGGCCCCGGCACGCCCCTTGAACTTGAATGCCGCATCACCAAAGCGCATGTCATTGGTGATTTGTTCGGCCAACACGGTGTTCATCACCGGCGTGGCCCAGCCCATGCTCATGCTTTTGGCAATCAACGAACCGAAATACAACAAGCTGTAGGTCATGGCCGAACCAACCAGTGTTCCGCGAATGCCGCGCCAGTTTGTGCGGGAAAGCTGAAACTTGCGCGCCTTGTAGACTGCAAAGCCCCACAACACATAGATTGCGAGGACAAACACCATCTGCAAAACCACAGCGATGGGTGAGGCCGGTCCTTGTATGAAGTTGGCTGCAGCCACCGCCACGATATAGGGCAGCACCAACACGAAAAACACCATGAGAAAACCCTTGAACAGCTCCATTCCGGTGCCTGTATATTCAAGCGGTTCCCTATTGATATGGACTGACGACCAGATGTGCTTTCGCACATTGGTTTTGGCCCAGAAACGATAGAACCCCAACGTGACCACGCTCAACAGAAAATTCACAATCGTCAGCTTCAACAGCCCTGGCCGTTTGACGTAGGTAAAGTTGAGCCGCTCTGGTGGCGAATGTGTTGCGGCTGGAAGACTGTCGTCTGGCATCTGCTTTCCCCGGGATTCGTCATGGCACAGTGCCATATTACGGTGTGATGGTGCAGGGCTTTTCACAAATGTTGCAATCTTGCAACAACGACTTGATTTGTTGGTTTGTGGCGATGCAACCGTTTTTGCAGCCACGATCTGCCGCAATTAAAGATTACTCCGACATTGAAGATGATCGTCTTGCGAATCCTGAAGGTTTCCAGTTCAGTTTAACTGCCTGTCAACCAGCAATGCGCTGCAATGCAAAGCAACACGGATTCGCCGATGCGACATCGTGGTTGAGAGTATTGAAGTCGGTCAATCGTGAAGATTTGGTTTTTGGGAAGTGGCAATCGGGCGGCGGCACTGCACATCTGTGCAGTACTGGCGATTCTGGCCGCCATCAACGGGGCTGCAACCGCCGCCGAGTCTGGCGAAGACGGTGCAGGTTTTTTCGATTACCTGCCGGCTGTGCCCGAGCTGAAGCTGCCGCATATCAACATTCCATTCTGGACCAGTGACCTCAAGAAAGCCCGCAATGCCTATGGCGACGGCAATTATGGCAAGGCACTGAAATACTTCCGCCGCGAGTCGGAGGATGGCAACGTGGTGGCCGATTGGTACCTGGGCCACATGTACCGTTTGGGGCAGGGTGTGTCGCGGGATGCGTCGGTCGCCTATACCTATTACAGCCGCGTATCCGAGAGTTACGATCCGGAGGAATCTGACAACAAGCGCCTGCGCATTGTCATCGACAGCCAAATCCATCTGGCAGATTATCGTCGCACCGGTATTCCGGAATCCGGCATGAAGCCTGATCCTCAAGCTGCCGCCCGCATCTATTTGCGCCTGGCCTCAACCTATGGCCACCCGGCAGCACAATTTGCATTGGGCCAGATGAACATGCAGGGCGAAGGTGTTACGCAAAACCCGCAACAGGGTCTGAAATGGCTGACCGCCGCCGCACGAAAGCGCCAGCCGGAAGCCCAGGCCTATCTGGGTGATCTCTATTGGTCCGGTCGCAACGTCAAGAAGAACGAAACCCGCGCTGTCATGTGGTACATTCTCGCCATGGAAACCGCAAAACCGGCAGATAATCCTGACATCGTCAACCGCTATAATCAGCTGATGTCGGGCGTTGATGAAGATACCAGGTTGGAAGCCGAAGCCCGGGCACGGGTCTGGTCAGAACAATATCCGGCATCGCTGAACAACTAACGCGGCATGCCCGGGCGGGTTATAATGTAAACGCCGATTGCAATCAGGCCAAGGCAAGCCGGCACTGCGGCCCAGCCCGGCAACACGCTGAACCCGGCGAGATAGATCCCCATCACTGACATCATGCTGACCGCCAGCACTTTTCCAAGAACCGGAATGGCACCATGGTCCTGCCACGCCCGGATGTAGGGTCCGGCTCTGGGGTGATTGCGCAGTTTCTCGGCAAGTTCAGGCGATGACCTGCTGAAGGCCCAAACGGCCACAAGCAAAAACGGCGTGGTTGGCAGTATGGGCAGGATAATGCCGATGATTCCCAATCCAACCGACAGCCATCCAAAGCCGAGAAAAAACAAACGTAGAGCATTCATGTGGATCGCTCCTTGCACCAGATGGCCGGATATTGCAATCAAGGGCCATGAACAGTGACAACATTCCAATCACCAAGCCCGAAGCACCTGTGGCCAAATCCTCGTTTGGACGCTTGCGCCGTTACTTCTTCACAGGATTGGTCATCCTCGCCCCCGTCGCAATCACGGTGTGGGTGACGGTGTGGTTTATCGGTTTTTTTGATTCATGGGTAAAGCCGCTGCTGCCTAACAATTACAATCCTGATCACTATCTCCCGTTCAAGGTACCAGGCACCGGACTGGTTTTCGCACTCGCCCTCATCACGCTGGTGGGATTCCTCGGCGCGAATTTGGTGGGCCGCACCATCATCGGCTGGTGGGACAACCTTGTGAACCGGACGCCGGTGGTGCGGTCAATCTACAAGGGCTCGAAGCAGATATTCGAAACGATGTTTTCGGAGAAGGGTGCGAGCTTCAAAAAGGTTTGCCTGGTGGAATGGCCAAGGCGCGATGCGTGGTCTGTTGCGTTTATTTCGCGTGAACTGGATTCAGGCCAGATCGGCATGAAGCCGGGCACGAAGATGTATGCGGTCTATGTCTCTACCACGCCAAATCCCACGTCTGGCTATGTGTTCTTTGTGAAAGAAACTGAAGTACAGGTTTTGGATATGACGGTGGAGGATGGCTTGAAGCTGGTGATCTCGATGGGATTGGTGTTCCCGGATGCACCATTAAATGTGGAGAAGGAGATTGCGGTTGCGAAGAAAGTACAACGGAAGAAATAAGTAAGGCCCCCATCGCCCTTCGGGCACTTCCCCAACAAGTTGGGGAAGCAACTAGCCGTAGGCATCTCCACCAACTTGTTGGGGGAGTACCCCGAAGGGGGGAGGGGGGGCCTTGCTTCACCCCGCCCCCAACAACCTGATGGCCTCATCCCGTTCAAACAAATACAGCAAATGCCGAAGCGCTTCGCCGCGTGGTGTTTGCAGGCGTTCATCCCGGTTGATGATCAGGGCTGCATCATCCCGCGCCGCCGCCAGCAACTCCGCATGCACGGATAAATCCGCCATGCGAAATTCAGGCAAGCCGGATTGCTGCGTGCCCAACACTTCACCGGCCCCACGCAAACGCAAATCCTCCTCGGCAATCACAAAACCATCCTCAGTCGAGCGCATGATTTCCAATCGTGCCTTCGCGGTTTCGCCCAGTGGTTCCTGATACAACAATATGCAATGTGATTTCGCGGTGCCGCGTCCCACACGTCCGCGCAACTGGTGCAATTGGGCCAAGCCAAAACGTTCGGCATTTTCGATCACCATGATGGCGGCTTCCGGCACATCAACGCCCACCTCGATGACCGTCGTGGACACCAGAACTGACAAGGCTCCTGACTTGAAATCAGCCATCACCTTGTCGCGTTCCAGCCCCTTCAAGCGGCCATGCACCAACCCCACTTTGCCGGGGAATGCCGTGGCCAGATGCGTGAAGCGATCCTCCGCCGCCGCCAAATCCACAAACTCGCTTTCCTCAACAAGCGGACACACCCAGTAAGCCCGAAGGCCATGCGACAGGCTTCGACGCAGGCCCGCAACAATGTCATCCATGCGCGACAGCGGCATGACCCGCGTTTCAATTGGCAAACGACCCGGTGGTTTTTCAAGCAGGCGCGACACATCCATATCGCCATAGGCGGTGAGGGCAAGTGTGCGGGGAATGGGCGTTGCCGTCATCACCAACAAATCCGGTGCCATTTGCGCCTTGCCCTGCAGTGCCATCCGCTGATGCACACCAAAGCGGTGCTGCTCGTCGATGACAGCGAGGCCCAAATCCTTGAAGGTCACACCCTCCTGAAACAGCGCATGCGTGCCGATGAGAATATCAATTTCGCCCGACGCCAGTGCCGCCAAAACCTCTTCCCGCACGCGGCCTTTTTCGCGGCCCGTGAGCAACCCCAACCGTAAACCCACTGCATCCGCAATCTTGCCCAACGATGCCATGTGTTGCCGCGCCAGAATTTCCGTGGGCACCATCAAGGCCCCTTGCGCTCCTGCTTCAACTGCAATGGCGAGTGCCATCAAAGCCACCACGGTTTTACCCGCACCCACATCACCCTGCAGCAAGCGGATCATGCGTTGGCCCGATGCCATATCAACCGCAATTTCGTGTACCGAAGCGTCTTGCGCACCCGTCATGCGATAGGGCAATGTGCCGATGATTTTGGAGCGGAGCTGGCCATCACCTTTGAGCACGCGGCCAGATGAGCGCTTCATGTGCCGCCGCACCATGGCCAGCGCCAATTGATTGGCCAAGAGTTCGTCATAGGCGAGGCGCTGCCGCACCGGGTGCATCAGGTCCACGGCATTGGGCGCGGGCGGCACATGTGCGGACGTCAGACTGTCGTGAAACCCCTGCCAGCCATTCTTCTGTATCCATGCCATGTCCTGCCATTCCGGCAGATGCGGCAAGCGGGGCAGGGCCTGTTGCACGGCTTTCAGATAAGCCTTTCCTGTCAACCCCGCTGTGAGGGGATAAACAGGTTCAATCGCAGGCAGATTTGCGAAAGCGTCAACCGTCACCACATGATCGGGATGGTTCATCTGCGCATCGGCCCGGAACCAGCTGATCTCCCCTGAGACAATGCGACGCTCACCCGTGGGCAAAAGGCTTTTCATGCTGTCGGCATAGGCCTTGAAATAAACCAGCGTCATTTCACCTGTATCGTCAAACACTTCAACGCGATAGGGCAGCTTGCTGCCCTGCTTTGGCGGGATATGTTCGCCAACCATCACTTCAACTGTCACAATACCTTGTTCGGGTAACTGACTGATTGTGCAGCGATAACGGCGGTCCACCACAGCCACGGGCGGGCGCAGCAGCAAATCCACAACACGGGCAGGTGTTGCCCCTTTGTGCAGCACTTTCTGAAACAGTTTCGCCACCTTGTCGCCCACACCTTTCAGGCTGGTGACATCGGCAAACAGGGGGTTGAGCAGATCAGGGCGCATAGTTTGTTTTGTCGTGGAAGCGGTTGCGGTGCAAGCGGTTCCCACTATAAGACCCGGGCCATGTCCACAACAGAAGAACAACTGCAAAAAATCCGCAAACGATTGGCGTGGCGGGCCTCCCGCCGTGGCATCAAGGAAATGGATATTGTGGTTGGCGGGTTTGCGGATGCGCGGCTACCCACCATGACGCCGCAAGAGTTGATCACGTTCGAAGTGCTTCTCGAAATCCCTGATCAACACTTGCTGTCGTGGATCACAGGACAGGAAGTTGTGCCACATGACAAGCGCTCTCCCATGTTGATGGACCTGCTCGCCTTCCGCCCGGTGACGGTATGAACGCACTGGCTGCACTGAAATCCCGGATCGACATGCCGGGCCGCCTGATGCTGTCGGGTCTTCCCCTCGGATTGCTGGGACAAGTCTTGCCCGAACTCGTGACAGCCTCTGCCATGCGCGGCGTCATTCATGTCTGCGTCGATGATCAGCAATTGGCACAGCTCGAAGAGCAAGTCCGCTTCCACGCGCCCGACATCGCCATTATCCGCTTTCCTGCCTGGGATTGCCTGCCCTACGACCGCGTGTCGCCCTCAACCGAAATCGTATCGCAACGCTTGTCCGCTCTTGCGCAATTCACGGCAACGCCCCACGCCAATCGCCTTGTGCTCACCACCGTCAACGCCATCACGCAGCGTGTGGTGCCAAAGTCGATGGTCGCCGCTGCATCGTTCACCGCAAAGCCCGGTCAGCGCGTCGCGGGAGATGTCTTGCAAGCGTTCCTTGTTGACAATGGTTACAGCCGCACAGGCACTGTCGTGGACCCTGGTGATTTTGCTGTGCGCGGTGGCCTCATTGATATTTTTCCGCCCGGTGCTGCACTTCCCGTGCGCCTCGATTTTTTCGGTGACACGCTGGAAAGCATTCGCTCCTTTGACCCGCACACCCAGCGCACCACGGAACAGCGAAAAACCTTCACGCTCAACGCCGCCAATGAAGTGCTGCTGGCCAAAGACGCTGTAGCCACCTTCCGCAAAAACTACGCCGAAGCCTTCAGCGGCATCGATACGCATGACCCACTTTACGAAAGCGTAACAGGTGGTCGCCGATATCAGGGCATGGAACACTGGTTGCCTTTGTTTCATTCCGCTCTCGAAACGCTGTTCGATTATCTGCCGGATGCTGTGGTCAGCATGTCCCACATGGCACAGGAAAGTGCTGCGGCCCGCCACGCGCAAATCGAAGAATATTACGACGCCCGCAAGGAAGCTTTGAACAAGCAAACCTTCGGTGCCGCCCCTTATAAGCCGCTGCCGCCGCAACGGCTTTACCTGATGCCGGACCAGTGGGCGCATGCGCTGGCCGATCGCACTGTGGCGGAAACCACACCTTTCGAGCGCCCCGAAAGCAGCGCCATTTCCTTCGGTGGCAAACAAGGCCGCACCTTTGCTGCCGAACGCGCCGAAGCCGGCGGCAATGTGTATGACGCCGTGCGCATCCACGTGGAAGCCCTTCACGCCGCCCACAAACGCGTCGTCATTTCCGCCTGGACTGAAGGTTCCGCCGAACGCCTCGCCACCATTCTGCGCGACCATGATGTGGGTGCCATTGCCAGCGCTGCAAGCTGGGATGAAGTTCTGCAGCGCGACAAATCGCTCATCAACATCATCGTCCAGCCTTTGGAAGAAGGCTTCGAAACGCCCGATTTGGCCTTCATCACCGAACAGGACATTCTCGGTGACCGCATGGTGCGCCGCGTGCGCCGCGCCCGCAAAGCCGCTGATGTGATCGCTGAATTGTCGTCGCTCATGCCCGGCGATTTCATGGTGCATGTGGACCATGGCATTGGCCGCTTCGAAGGCCTCAAAACCATCGACGTGCAAGGCGCACCGCATGATTGTCTGCTGCTGATCTACGCCAACAATGACCGCTTGTTCATACCCGTTGAAAACATTGACCTGCTCTCGCGTTACGGATCCGAAACCGAAAACGTGCAGCTCGATAAATTGGGCGGCGGCGCATGGCAGGCCAAGAAAGCAAGGCTCAAAGAGCGCATTCTTGAAATCGCCAATGACCTCATCAAAACCGCAGCAGCGCGTGAACTGAAAACCGGAGACATTTTATCGCCGCCTGAAGGTGCTTTCGACGAGTTCTGCGCACGGTTCCCCTATGAAGAAACCGAAGACCAGTTGGGTGCCATCGAAGCTGTCATCGACGACCTGCAAAAAGGCCAACCCATGGACCGCCTCATCTGTGGCGACGTAGGCTTTGGCAAAACCGAAGTGGCGTTGCGTGCAGCCTTTGTTGCGGCTTATGCAGGAAAGCAAGTGGCCGTGGTCGTTCCCACAACATTGTTGGCGCGGCAGCATTTCAAAAACTTTGTGGAACGCTTCAAGGGCATCCCCCTGCGCATCGCCCAGGCCTCGCGCCTTGTGGGTCGCAAGGAACTTGACCTCGTCAAAAAAGAACTGGGTGAAGGCAGCATTGATATCGTCATCGGCACCCACGCGCTGCTCACGGGCAATATCAAGTTTCGTGACTTGGGATTGCTCATCATCGACGAAGAACAACACTTCGGCGTGAAGCACAAGGAGCGCCTGAAGGAACTGCGAACCGACGTTCACGTGTTGACGCTGACGGCAACACCCATTCCCCGCACACTGCAACTCGCACTTTCCGGTGTGCGCGAAATGTCGATCATTGCCACGCCCCCCATCGACCGATTGGCGGTGCGCACCTACATCACGCCGTTTGATCCTGTGATTATCCGCGAGCATTTGCTGCGCGAACATTTCCGTGGTGGACAAAGTTTCTACGTGGTGCCGCGCATCACTGACCTTGACGAGATCGCCGACTTTCTGCGCCAGAATGTGCCAGAAGTAAAATTCCGCGCTGCCCATGGCCGCATGCCCCCCACCGAACTTGAAGACATCATGACCGGGTTTTACGACCGCGCCTTTGATGTGCTGCTGTCCACCACGATTGTCGAATCCGGCCTTGATGTGCCCACGGCCAATACCCTCGTGGTGCACCGCTCCGACATGTTTGGCCTTGCCCAGCTTTATCAATTGCGGGGCCGCGTGGGTCGCGCCAAAACCCGCGCCTATGCGTTGATGACCACACCACCGGGCCGCGCCCTGAACCCCAATGCCGAGCGCCGCCTGAAAGTATTGCAGTCCCTCGATTCGTTGGGAGCGGGCTTCACACTGGCCAGCCACGATCTCGACATCCGTGGCGGCGGCAATTTGCTGGGCGAAGAGCAATCCGGCAACATCCGCGAAGTGGGTTTTGAACTCTATCAAAACATGCTGGAAGAAGCCGTGGCGCAAATGCGGGCAGGAGACGCTGCCGTGGAAGGTGACAGCCAGTGGTCACCGCAAATCAACATTGGAACATCAGTGTTGATCCCCGAAAATTACGTGTCAGATTTGCAAGTGCGCCTGGGTCTCTATCGTCGTCTCGCCGACTTTACGGAACAAGAGCAGGTCGATGCCTTCGGTGCGGAACTGCACGACCGTTTTGGCAAGCCTCCCGAAGACGTGCAGCACCTCCTGCAAATCGTCGCCATCAAAATGCTCTGCCGCATTGCCAATGTGCAATCGGTGGACGCCGGAGCAAAAGGGGCCAGCATCGCCTTTCGGAACGGCATATTCCCGAACCCCGGAAGTCTGGTGCAATGGATCAGCGGGCAGGGGACATTGGCCAAGCTGCGCGCTGACATGAAACTGGTGATCATGCGGGACTGGGTGAGTGCGGAACAACGGCTGAAAGGTACGCGGGTGTTGATGCAGAATTTGGTGAAGCTGGCGGGGTAGGAAGGAACCTCATCCGTCGCTTCGCGCCACCTTCTCCACGCAAGGGGGCGGGGAGAAGGGAAACCCGCTGCCCCTTCTCCAACCCTCTTGTTGGAGAAGGTGCCCGAAGGGCGGATGAGGTCCCTTAACTTTCCCCCGCCACCTTGCGTATCAAGGCCACCAGCGATTCCACAGGCTGTGCACCCGTGGCGCCATATTTCCGGTTCACTACAAATGTCGGCACACCCGTCACGCCAATTTCCTGCGCAAGCCGCGCCTCCTCGAACACTTCTGCCTTGTCGCGGTCAGTCGCCAATTCCTCGGCAATTTCTGACCCGTTCAAGCCATTCACAATGGCAATTGTCTTCAGCACTTCAATATCGCTGATATCCTGACCCCAGCTCCAATAGGCTGTGAACAGCGCTTCGGCGACGGTGCGTTGACTGCCGATGAAGTGGGACCAGCGCAGCAAGCGGTGAGCGTTTACGGAACTTGGCGTGCGAGTAATTTTATCAAACTCAAAAGCAACACCATCTTCCTTGCCCGCCGCAATCAACGGCTCGTGGATGGTTTTCAAACGCTCTTCGCCAAATTTGGCGACCATATAGGCATGTCGGTCCAGACCCTCAGCGGGGATCGTAGGGTCGAGGAAAAACGGACGGAAATTCACCTCCACCTGTAGCTCAGGAACAGAAGCTATCGCCTTGTCCAGTCTGCGTTTTCCGAGAAAGCACCAAGGGCAAATCACGTCTGAAATAACGTCAATGGAAATCTTCTGCATCAGGGTTCTCGCCACAAGGTGGTTGCTTCAAAGCCGGGAAGCGGCTGCTTGTCGGGCCTGCCAATATAGGTCCACCGCGCCACCCACTGGCCGCCCTTGGCATAGAGCGGCACGACGTAATGCCCGGCCACCAGCAAGCGATCCTCGGCCCGCACTGCTGATTCAAACGCAGCCCGGTTTGGCGCTTTCAACATCGCTTCAATGGCCGCGTCAATTTTAGTGTCCGCAATGCCAGGATAATTGCGGGTGCCCTGTTTGGTGCGGCCATCCGAACCGAAGTAGAGTTTTTGTTCATTTCCCGGCGACAAGGAATTGAACCACGTCACCGGCATCATGTCGAAATCATAGCTTTTCTGCAGGGCTGTGAATTGCGCGGCATCTGCCGTTTTGATTTGCACGTCGATGCCAATCAATTGCAGGGTCCGTTGAAAATGCAATGCCATCGGCTCCAGATCGGCACCGCCAATGGTGATGGTGAAAGCAAATTGCTTGCCTTGCCCGTCGAGCAATTTTCCATCAGCGATGTTCCATCCGGCCTCGCTCAAGAGTCCCACAGCTTTCCGCAGGTTTTTGCGGTCCTTGCCCGACCCATCACTCACCGGAAGCGTATAGCTTCCATCGAGGTGCGCAGCGGGTAAACCAGCGGCACCGATGATTGCCAATTCCGCAGCATCAGCAGCCACCGCTTTTGAGCTCAGCGCCGAGCCTGAATAATATCCATGAATCCGCTTGTAACTGTCGCTGAACAAATTGGTGTTGGCCCATTCGAAATCAAACGCAATCACCAAAGCCTCGCGCACCCGCACATCCTCAAAAATCTTGCGCCGTGTATTGAATGCAAAACCGGCAGCAGGTGCTGGCGAGCGTTGCTCGACGAATTCTTTTATCACCTTGCCGTCCGTCACCGCGGCAAAATCATAAGCCTTGGTCCAGCGGTTGGGGTCTTCCTCCATGCGCACATCTGAATCGCCTTTCTTGAAAGCTTCAAAAGCGGCATTGGCGTCGCGGTAATAATCAAACCGCACGCTGTCAAAATTCCAGAGACCCTTGTTGATGGCAAGACTTTTCCCCCAATATCCGGCATTCTTTTTATAGGTGATGCTTTCATCGGTTTTCACATCGCCCACAACATAGGGGCCTGAGCCAATCAACGGCGTCAACGTCGTCTCATCAAAGTTGCGCCCCTCCCAGGATTTTTTCGAGAGGATCGGCATCAGGCCAATGATCAGCGGCAACTCGCGGTCACCGACATCCTGCCTGAATACCAGGGTGTGATCATCCGGCGTCTCGACTGACTTGATTTTGCTGTAATTGTTTTTGTAGTTCGGGCGGCCTTTGTCGCGCAATGTCTCCATCGAAAACGCCACGTCAGCCGCCGTCACGGGCGAGCCATCGGAGAATTTCGCTTCCGGTCTGATCTTGAACGTGAATGTTTGCCGGTCATCCGACACATCAATACTTTCCGCCAGCAATCCATAAAGCGAAAACGGCTCATCACCGTTCCGCGCCATCAGGCTTTCAAACACATAGGTGCGAATGCCGGTTGCGGCGTTGCCCTTGATGATGAAAGGATTGAGCGTGTCAAAAGTGCCCGTGGTGGCTTGCCGCAAAGTGCCGCCTTGCGGTGCGTCGGGATTGACGTAAGGCAGGTTCTTGAAGTCCGGCGGAAGGGCTGGTTCGCCTTGCATGGCAATGCCGTGTTTGGGGGTAGCAAAGGCGGGTGATGTTGAGAGCATCAGGGCTGTGGCGAAAAGGAATGTTCGGCGAATCATGGTGTGGTTCCTACGGGTGCAACAATCATATTTGGAATGGAAGCGCGTGGACACACCCCCTCCCGGCTTCGCCGTACTCCCCCGGCCCAAAAGCCGAGGGAGATAGTCAATCATTTCTCCCTCGGCCCACTTGCCGGGGGAGTACCCCGAAGGGGGGAGGGGGTGGCTAACGCATCAAAATATTCGAAAACTGCCATGGATCCTTCCGGTCCAGCTTCTCATCAAAAAACTGCACGCGCTGTGAAAGCGGATTCCAGTCGGTATAATATCCAGCCAGTTTGCCCAGATAGGGGCGCTGCACTTCGAGACAGCGCACATGGTCCATCTCGTCGGTTTCAACAATACCACAATCCGGGTTCTCGATGGCCCACACCATGCCCGCCAACACCGCTGACGTGACCTGCATGCCCGTGGCATTTTGATAGGGTGCCAGTGCCCGCGCTTCGTCGATTGAAAGTTTTGAGCCATACCAATAGGCGTTTTTCTTGTGGCCATACATCAACACGCCAAGCTCGTCGCCGCCATCGGCGATTTCATCTTCGGTCAGGACATGTTGCTTCGACTGCCGCTTGCCACCAGCCCCCAACAATTCATGCCATGACAGAATGGCGTCGTTGCAGGGGTGATAGGCATAGTTGCAGGTCGGGCGGTACGTGACAGCGCGACCCGTTTTGACAGTGTAATAATCCGAAATCGAAATCGCTTCGTTGTGTGTGACGAGAAATCCGAAATGTTCCCCAATCGTCGGCGTCCAGGTCAGCACGCGGGTATCAGCCCCCGGACGTTCCAGATAAATCGCGGCTTTCGAGCCATGGTTGTGGCGACGTCCCTCAGGCGGCAGTTTCTTTTCGTGGCTGCCCCAACCCATCTCGGCAGGTTGCAATCCTTCCGAAACAAATCCGTCCACGGACCATGTGTTGAGGAAGGTATCAACGGGTTTTTGTTTTTTGATGCGCTGCGTGTCACGCTCGGCAATGTGAATGCCCTTGACGCCAACCTTTTGCATCAGCTTTGCCCAGCCGTCCCTTGACGTGGGCTTGACGTGTTTGATCTTCATGTCTGATGCCAGGTTCAGCAACGCATCCTTGACAAACCAGCTTACCATGCCGGGATTGGCACCACAGCAGGAAACAGCCGTCGGCCCCTTGCCCAATTCGCTTTTCAACTTCAGCAGCAACTCGCGCATGGCGTAATTGGTGCGGTCGGCGTTGGTCAGATTCTTGTTGTAATAAAAACCGGGCCAGGGTTCGATCACTGTATCAAGGCATATCGATCCTGTGTCGCGGGCAAGGCGAATGATATCCATCGCATCCACATCCACCGTCAGGTTGACGATGAAAGCAGGTCCGGGGCCAGCAGTGAGCAGCGGCTTCAACAGCTTCTTGTAATTCTTCCGCGTAATGGCAGATTGCACAAAGGTGATGCCTTCCTTTTCGGCAATCCATTTGTTTTCATCTGATGGATCAATGATGGTGATCCTCGATTTGTCACAGGCGATGTGGCGCAAGATCAGCGGCAATGAACCGCGACCAATAGAGCCAAAGCCCAGCATGACAATCGGGCCGTTCCAGTTGGCGTGAATGGGATGGGTAGACATGGTTTGGCGTCTCCTTCTGTGGCGTCAAACGAAAGCGTGCGATTTAGGGCATGGCGCAGCCAAGTAAAGACGTTTTTATGGTGCCAATTTGGATATGCTCATCACTGTCGGTCTTGTTGCGGTAATCCACTTTCTCTCAGTTGCTGCACCGATCGTTGGAAAGGGCTGATGAGGTCCTCTCCTTACGCCTGTAAACAAGCATATTCCCCAATCCCCGCCTGCTTCTGTAAGACTGCTCCAAACGATTCGATTGAGCAAATCACTTATGGCCAAAACACCCAATACCAATGATCTTTTCGGCGATGCGCCGGAACCGCCGAAGCAGCAGAAATCCAAAGCCACCGCCAAATCGCGTGGCGAAGACAGCTACACGGCTGATGATATTGAAGTGCTCGAAGGCCTTGAACCCGTGCGCCGCCGCCCCGGCATGTATATCGGCGGCACGGATGAAAAAGCCCTGCATCATCTCTTTGCCGAAGTCATTGACAATTCCATGGATGAAGCCGTGGCGGGCCACGCCACCCGCATTGAAGTCGAATATTTTGAAGACGGCTATCTTGCGGTGACAGACAATGGCCGCGGTATTCCGCCGGAACCGCACCCCAAGTTCAAAGACAAATCCACCATCGAAGTTGTGCTGACAGTGCTTCACGCCGGCGGAAAATTCGACTCCGGTGCTTATGATACATCGGGCGGTTTGCATGGCGTTGGCGTGTCCGTGGTGAACGCCCTGTCAGAACATTTGATCGTCGAAGTGGCGCGTGGCCAACAACTGTATCGACAGGAATTCCGGCGCGGCAAAAGCACCGGGCCAATCCAAAATCTCGGCAAGGTGTCAGGCCGCCGTGGCACCATGGTGAAATTCAAGCCTGATGACCAGATCTTCGGCAAGAACACGCTGTTCAACGCAGCACGGCTTTACAAAATGGCGCGCTCCAAATCCTATCTTTACGGCGGCGTCGAAATCCGTTGGAACTGTGCTACAACCCATTTGAAGGACAAGGAAATCCCCGCGCAAGCCGTATTCCATTTCCCCGGCGGGTTGAAAGACTTCCTCGAAGAACGCCTCGAAGGCCGCACCCGCGTGGTGGATGAAGCTTTCTTCGGCAAGCTTGACAAGGACGGCGGGCATGGCAGCGTCGAATGGGCGGTAGCGTGGTTCGGTGGTGAAGACGGCTTCATGTCGTCCTACTGTAATACCATACCGACAGCCGACGGTGGCACCCACGAAATTGGCTTTCGCACGGCACTCACACGTTCGTTGAAAAACTATGCCGAGATGAAAAACAACAAACGCGCCAGCGTTGTCACGGCGGAAGATGTGATGGTGCAGTCCGGTGCCATGTTGTCGGTGTTCATTCGTGAACCGGAATTCGTGGGCCAGACGAAGGACAAGCTTGCCACCGTCGAAGCCGTGAAGATTGTGGACAAGGCCGTGGGCGACCATTTCGACCATTGGCTCACAGGCCACCCCGCCCAGGCCGACCGTTTGCTTGACTGGATCATCGACCGCGCCGAAGACCGCCTCCGCCGCCGTCAGGAAAAAGAAGTGGGCCGCAAGACTGCCGTGCGAAAATTGCGCCTGCCGGGAAAATTGGCGGACTGTTCGGCCAACCAGTTGCAAGGCTCGGAGCTGTTCATTGTCGAAGGCGATTCCGCTGGAGGCTCCGCCAAGCAAGCCCGCAACCGCGAGAATCAGGCCGTGCTCCCCTTGCGCGGCAAAATTCTCAACGTCGCCAACGCCGGCAAGGACAAGCTCGCAGGCAACCAGCAAATCGGCGACCTCACGCAGGCGCTTGGAGCAGGGACGGGCAGCTCCTACCGCGAAGAAGATCTGCGCTATGACAAGGTCATCATCATGACCGATGCCGATGTGGATGGTGCGCATATCGCCTCATTGCTGATCACATTCTTTTACCGCCAAATGCCACTGCTCATCGACCAGGGTCATTTGTATCTGGCAGTGCCGCCGCTCTATCGCCTCAGCCAAGGCGGCAAAAACGCCTATGCCCGAAATGATCAGCATAAGGATGAATTGTTGAAAACCATGTTCGGTGGCCGCAAAACCGAAGTCGGCCGCTTCAAGGGCTTGGGAGAAATGACAGCTCCGCAACTCAAGGAAACCACCATGGACCCGTCAAAGCGCCTGCTGTTGCGCGTCACGCTGAGCGACGCAGAACGCAACAACACCGCAAGGGTGGTTGAACAACTAATGGGCAACAAGCCAGAGGAAAGGTTCAACTTCATCAGCGAACGGGCGCAGTTTGTGGAGGAAGCGGCGCTGGATGTGTGAGGTGGTGCGTGCTTCGAGGCTCGCAAAGGGCTCGCACCTCAGCATGAGGACCATTCGTATTCCCTCACCCTGAGGTGCCCGCCCTCTTGCGGGCCTCGAAGGGCCTTTTGACGCCCGATGCATTAAATCCCTTGAATTCTAACTGACGACGACCAACCTCTATGGTTCAAGCATCTGGAGGTCGCCATGAAACGTCGCATTCTTACCCTGTCCAGACTTGCTGGTGCCATGGCCTTGGCCAGCGCTGTGATTGGCGTGCCCCTGGCTGAAGCCCGGTCAAACCTTGTGGCAGGTGTTCCGGTTGATGCCACCATCATGCGTGCGGGTTCAACAGCACAGAAAATTTCACGCATCAAAAACGTGCCAGCCGTTGGTGTCATCAATTTGCGTCGTGATTCAATCGGCTCATCGCGGTTCATTGGTGATTACACCGACACAATCCAGGAATACCGTTTGATGGTTGAAAAGAACGCTGGCGGCATCAACAGGCTGCGTGCGGCTTTGAGGGCAAATCCTGCAACACGCAGGGCGCTGGCTGATCATGGTGTTTCCCTGAGCCGCGTGGTTGCGGTCGATGTGGGATCCAACGGTTCACTTCGGGTTTATATTTTATAGCGGCTGCTATTTGCCCGCTCCACCCGTGTGCTCGGCATCGCGGGTCAGGTAATAGGCCGCCAGCACCGGCACCAGCGTGATCAGCATCACCAATACCGCCGCAACATTCGTCACCGGGCGTTCGCGCGGCTTGAACATCTGGTCATAAATCCAGATCGGCAACGTTTGGTTTTCAAGGCCGCTGGTGAATACAGTCACGATGACTTCGTCAAACGACAGCGCAAAGGCCAGCATGCCGCCTGCCAGCAAGGCCGAACCGATTTGTGGCAACACCACATAACGGAATGTCTGAAAGCCGTCTGCGCCCAGATCCATCGATGCTTCAATCATTGACCTCGACAAGCGCCTGAAACGCGCCAGCACATTGTTGTAAACCACCACCATGCAGAACGTGGCGTGACCCAGCACGACGGTCCAGATCGAGAATGGAATGTCCATGACGTTGAACGCCGAGCGAAGCGCAATGCCGGTGATGATGCCGGGAAGCGCTATGGGCAAAATGAACAGCAGCGACACATAATCCTTGCCGAAAAACCGCGACTTCCACAATGCCGCCGCAGCCAGCGTTCCCAACACCAGTGCAACCAATGTTGCAATTGCCGCCACCTTGAACGACAGGGCGAGGGCCGCCCACAAATCCTTCCGTTCCCACGCCACAGCAAACCATTGCGTGGTGTAACCCGAAGGCGGAAACTGAAACGACACATCAGCCGAAAAGGCATAAACAATAATCAGCAGCAACGGCACGTGGATGAACAACAATGCCGCCACCGTTGCAGCGCTCAGCCACCAGGAAGGCCGTGCTGACACGTCAGAGCGCATTGAAGGCCCCCATGCGTTTTGCGATGGAGAGATAAACCAGCATGATCACAATCGGCACCACGGTGAAGGCGGCAGCAAGCGGCGGATTTCCCGCCTTGATGTGCTGCAGGTAGACCACATTGCCGAGGAATTGTTGCGGGCCGCCAATCACCTGCGGAATGATATAGTCCCCCAGTGTGAGCGAGAACGTAAAGATGGAACCCGCCACCAGACCGGGCAGGGCCAGTGGCCACAGCACATGGCGGAACGTCTGCGCGGGGTTGCCACCAAGGTCAGCCGAGGCTTCAATCAGGTTTGCGGGCACCCGTTCCAGTGCCGCCTGCGTTGGTAAAATCATATAGGGCAGCCAGATATAGACAAACACGATGAAGGTGCCGATGTAGCTCGTTGAAAGCGATGGCCCGCCGATAACCGGTGTGGCAAGCAAACCTTCAAGGGCCCAAGTCAGATTGAGCTTTCCGGCAAGCCACGACACAATGCCTTCTTTCGCAAGAATGAGTTTCCAGGAATAGACTTTCACCAGATAGCTTGACCACAGCGGCAGCATGATCAGCAGATAGAACACCGCTTTCCATTTGCCGCGGGCATAGCGCGCCGCGAAATAGGCAAGGGGATAGGCAATGACAGCCGACGCAATGGTGACCACCGCCGCCATCACAATGGTACGGATGATGATGTCGTAATTCGCGGGCTGGAACAATTTGGTAATGGTGGACAAAGTGGGTTCGTAAACCACCAGCCCCGAAAAGTCATCAATCGAGAAAAACGCCTGGGACAGCATGAAGAACAGCGACGCCAGATAGATAATGCCAAGCCACAACAGCGGCGGTAGAAACAGCAGCAACAGAAAATGTTTTGGCCGACGATACAGCCAGTCCGCCACACTGGTCACGCTTCACCATCCAGCACATGCATGGCGCTTTTCGGCCACGACAAATGCACTGTTTCGGTGCCGGTGAAACCACCGGAGGGAATTGTCGCAATAACCGTGTCGCCGCCCGCCAGCTTCACATGCAGCTTCGAAATTGAACCCTGATAATGCACCGACGATACTGTGCCACGCGCAACAGCAACATCGCCTCCCGCCGTTTTTTCTCCAACACTGATCCGCTCCGGCCGCAGACTTGTCCAGCGGGCAGGGCCACCAAAGTTTTTCGAAACCTCAGGTGACAACACATTTGAAGATCCCACAAACTGCGCCACAAACCTGGTCGCAGGCCGTTCGTAAATGTCCTCAGGTGTTCCCACCTGCACAATTTGGCCATCGTTGAATACTGCCACGCGATCAGCCATCGACAAGGCCTCGCCTTGGTCATGCGTCACAAACACAAACGTAATCCCCAATTGCCGCTGCAGGGATTTGAGCTCGACCTGCATCTGCTCGCGCAGTTTCAAATCCAATGCCCCCAACGGCTCATCCAGCAACAACACTTTTGGCTCATTCACCAATGCCCGTGCCAAGGCCACGCGCTGCCGTTGCCCGCCCGACATTTGTCCGGGCCGCCGGGCACCATAACCACCCAGTGCTACAAGCTTCAGTGCCTCTTCAGCCTTGGCATGTCGCGCCCCCCGCGCAACACCCTTCACCATCAAGCCATAAGCCACATTGTCCAAAATTGTCATATGTGGAAACAGCGCATAGTCCTGGAACACCGTGTTCACATTGCGCCGATAGGGCGGAACACCCTCAGCCGTTTCACCAAAAATCTCAATGTGTCCCGCCGTCGGGTGTTCAAACCCCGCGATCAAGCGCAAGCAGGTCGTCTTGCCAGAACCAGATGGACCCAGCATGGCAAAGAACTCACCCCCGGCAATGTCAAGGTTCACACTGTCTACAGCTTTGACGGAACCGAAATGGCGGGAGACGTTCTGGAATGAGACGGCTGTAGGCATGGGGGACCAATTTTCTGGCGGTGGAGCCCGTTGCCCCTCATCCGCCCTTCGGGCACCTTCTCCCGCAAGAAGCGCGGGAGAAGACAATAACCTTTCTTCTCCCGCCTCTCTTGGCGGGAGAAGGTGGCGCGAAGCGCCGGATGAGGGAACGCGAGTCCAGTTCTTACCTTCCCCCCAGTACCGCAATCATGTCACTCACCCAGCGGTGATACGGCACGCAGCCATCCGCCTGTGACGCGCACTTTGCAACCGGTGTGCGCCAGAAGGAAATCCTGTCGAAGTTCTGGATGCCATTGGTGTCACAGCCTGTATCGGTCAGCAGTGCATTGCCCTTGCAGGCCATTGGGTTTGACGGAACGGACCCGAACCACGCCGCGACATCGCCCTGAACTTTCGGCGACAGCGAATGCTCCATCCACATATAAGCGCAATTGGGATTGGCAGCGTCAGCCGCCAGCATGGTGGTATCAGCCCAGCCTGTTGCTCCTTCTTCCGGAATGGTCGACGCGATTGGTGTCTTTTCCATTGCAGCTTTGTCAGCCTGCAAAATATTCACCTGAAACGGCCACGACGAGGATGCCACAACACCTTCGTTCTTGAAATCATCCATTTGCAGGAACGCATCGTGCCAATAGCGGTTGACCAGCTTCTTTTGCTGGCGCAGCAAGTTGAGCGCTTCCTTGTATTGCGCTTCGTTCAGTTCATAAGGATCCTTGATGCCAAGTTCAGGCTTCTTTTTCATCAAATAGAGCGCTGCATCGGCGATGTAAATTGGACCGTCAAAGGCTTGAATGCGGCCCTTGTTGGACTTGCCATCGGGCAGGTTCTGTTCTTCGAACACCACCGACCAGCTCTTGGGGGCCTCCGGGAAAACCTTGGTGTTGTAAGCCAGCACATTGGCACCCCATTGATACGGCGTGCCATAATGCGCACCATCAACCGTGTGCCAGGCAGCCGACTTCAACCGCTCATCCACATCCTTGAAGGACGGGATCAGGTCCAGGTTCACGGCTTGCACGCGTTTGCCTTTGATCAGGCGCAGGCTGGCGTCACCGGATGCCGTGACGAGGTCAAAGCCGCCTTCGTTCATGAGGGCTACCATTTCGTCTGACGTTCCGCCGGTCTTTACATTCACCTTGCAGCTTGTCTTTTTTTCGAACTCCGTCACCCAGTCATAATTCTTGTCTGTGGCACCGCGTTCAATGTAGCCGGGCCAAGCCAGAATGTTGACCTGACCTTCGCCGGCACCCACTTCCTTTTTCATTTCTTGCGCAACCACTGGTGCCACGGCACTGGCCAGCATTGACGTTGCAGCCAAAAGCGCTGCGGCTGTTTGTTTCATTGTAGACATCTTCATTCTCCCTGTTCTCATCATGTTTTCATGCAAGCGGACCGACAATGGCCTCAACCCGCAACCCCATGATTGAATCAGAAGATAAGCTGTTTTTCACAGGAAGGTAAAGAAGCGGAACACCGAAGTTTCTGTTCTGGCGCGATTGCTATTGCGTTTGCATTGCTGCTACGCTCAAAAGAAAAAACATTTACCGGGGGCAGGGGTTGAGCGAAACAGCGCAACGACAGAGAACTGACAAGCCAAAAGCCGTTGTTGTCAACGACTTGTACAAGTCGTTTGGACCGCTGGAAGTTTTGAAGGGCGTGTCACTGACTGCCCGCGAAGGTGACGTGGTTTCCATGATCGGTGCGTCGGGGTCCGGCAAGAGCACGTTTTTGCGCTGCATCAACTTTCTCGAAATGCCGACCCGTGGCCAAATCATCGTCAATGGTGAGGAAATTTCACTGAAAGCCGGGCGTGACGGCAACATGCAGCCGACCGACAACCGCCAGGTCGAACGTATCCGCACCCAGCTTGGCATGGTGTTTCAAAGCTTCAACCTGTGGCAACACATGACAGTGCTGCAAAACGTTATCGAAGCGCCAATCCACGTCCTTAAAGTCCCAAAAGCCCAAGCCGTTGAACGCGCGGAAAAACTGCTGCACCGCGTCGGCCTCTACGACAAGAAAGACCAGTACCCCGCATTTTTGTCCGGTGGCCAGCAACAACGCGCCGCCATCGCCCGCGCGTTGGCCATGGAACCCAAGGTCATGCTGTTTGACGAGCCGACTTCAGCCCTCGACCCCGAACTGGTGGGCGAAGTGCTGAAAGTCATCCGCAGCCTCGCCGACGAAGGCCGCACCATGATTCTCGTCACCCATGAAATGAAATTCGCCCGCGATGTCTCGTCCCACGTCATCTATCTGCATCAAGGTCAGATAGAGGAGGAAGGCCCGCCCAAACAGGTATTCGGCGCACCAAATTCTGCGCGCTGCAAACAATTCGTATCCGGTATTGAATAGGCCGGGGGCGGACAACAAGAAAATGTGTAACCAGGGAGTTTTCTGCACATGAACAAATTCAGGTCACTGCTGCTCGCCGCCGCCACACTGGCCGCTGTCACTTCTACCGCCAAGGCCGATCTGGTATTCGCCACGGACGCTGCACCCTATCCTCCCTTCACATCGCAAAATGCGGCTGGCGAATGGGAAGGCTGGGAGTATGAATTGCTGCAAGCCATGTGCGCCGAGATCAAGGAAAAATGCACACTGATCCCCATTGCCTGGGACGGCATCATTCCAGCCCTTCTCGAAAAAAAGATGGACGGCATTTTCGGATCCATGTCGATCAACGACGAGCGTAAGAAGCAGATCAACTTCTCCGACATGTATTACAACACAGCCTCCATCATCATCGGGCCAAAAGGCGGCGACAAGAACATCACCCCGGAAGCCTTGAAGGGCAAAACCATCGGTGTGCAGGCTGCAACGACCCATGCCAACTATGCTGAAAAATACTTCGTGCCAGCCGGTGCCACAGCCAAAGCCTACAAGGGCCAGGACGAAGCCAACGCTGACCTTGCCGCCGGACGTGTTGACTACGTTCAGGCCGACGGCGTTGTGCTGGGTGCATGGATGGCCACACCAGAGGGCGCTTGTTGCGAGTCCTATGGCGCTGTGCCAATCGATCTCGCAATCCTCGGCCCCGGCGTTGGTGTGGGTCTCCGGAAGGAAGACACGGCCCTGCGCGACAAGTTGAACGCCGCCATCAAAGTGCTGGCCGCGAACGGAACCTTCGAAGCCTTGGCTGCAAAGCACAAGCTGACAGGCTTGATGACATTGCCGAAGCCGTAACACCGTGAGAGAGGGTCCTCATCCGGCCTTTGGCCACCTTCTCCAACGCAAGGGGGCGTTGGAGAAGGTGCCCGAAGGGCGGATGTGGTCCCTTTCTCTCCACAAGCGAGAAAACCGCCATGTTCCCAGAAGTCCTGACATTCGGTCGCACTGGTTTTGCCGATGAACTTCTGCACGGCGCGTTGGTTACACTGTATATTGCCGTCGCTGCTTTCCTGATTGGGCTGGCGCTGGGACTGGCCGGTGCGATGGCAAAACTTTACGGCGGTCCGGTGACACGCCTCATTGCAAATATTTACACCACCGTTATCCGTTCTGTTCCGGATCTGGTCTTGATCCTCTTTCTCTTCTTTGCTGGCACGCGCGGCATCAGCGCGATTGGAGAGATGATCGGCTTTGGACCGGTTACCATCAACGGCACCGCCGCTGCTATTCTCGTTCTCGGTTTTGTACAAGGCGCCTATTCAACGGAAATCCTGCGTGGTGCCATTGAAGCCATTCCAATCGGCCAGATAGAAGCTGCAAAAGCTTACGGCATGTCAACGTTCCAAACCTTCAACCGCATCCTGATTCCTGTCATGCTGCCGAATGCCATTCCCGGGCTTTCCAATTTGTGGCTGGAGGCCATCAAAAGTACATCACTGATCATGGTGACAGGTGCCAGCGCAGAATTGGGTGGCACCACCAGAGCAGCCGCCAGCTTTACCAAACGTTATTTCATGTTCTATTTCGTCTCATTGCTGATCTATCTGGCAATGACACTCGTCTCCAATGTGTTTCTGCAGCGACTGGAACGCTATGTTCGTCGCGGCCAGCCGAAACTGGCGTGAGGGCAGCATGGATTGGTCATGGCTCCCCAAATATCTGCCCATGTTGCCGGAGGCAATATTTGTAACGCTTCAACTGGTCGTCTTTACTATGATCTTCGGGTTGTTGCTGGCCATACCCTTGGCACTTGTGCAGGTCACAGGTCCGAAATGGTTGGCAACCTTGGCACGCGGCTACTGCACGTTCATGCGCGGCACACCGCTGCTGATCCAACTTTACCTGTTTTACTATGGGCTCGGCAGCGTGTTTTCCAGCTACCCCGAATTGCGACAAAGTTTTTTCTGGCCGATTTTGCGCGAAGGCTATTACTACGCGATCGTGGCTTTCGCCCTGAACGAAGCGGGCTATCTCGGCGAGGTCTTGCGCGGCGCATTTTTGTCTGTGCCGAAGGGAGAATTGGAAGCTGCACGCGCCTATGGCATGTCGCCATTTAAGGTGTTGCGCCGCGTGTGGTTGCCGCGCGCTTTGCGTAACGCGTTGCCAACCCTTGGGGGCGAAACCATTTTGACCCTGAAAGCAACACCACTTGCCGCCCTCGTTACAGTAACAGATGTATTCAGCGTCGCCGACAAGGTGAGACAGGAAACTTACATCATCTATCCGCCCTTGATCATGGTCATGGTCGTCTACATGGTTCTGACCTTCATCATCACTCGGATCTTTGCTTATTTTGAAAAACAGATTCCGGTACGACGCTGATGGACGCAATCTCTCGACATGTTGCTGGCATGCAGGACTATCTCATCGCCATCCGCCATGACCTGCATGAAAACCCGGAACTCTGCTTTGCAGAACACCGAACCTCCGCCATCGTCGCCCATGAACTGAACCGCCTGGGGTTCAACGTCACCACCGGCATTGCAGGCACCGGTGTTGTTGGAACACTCACTGCAGGGCAGGGCAACCGCGCCATCGCCGTTCGCGCTGACATGGACGCATTGCCCATTTCAGAAACCACGGGGCTGCCTTACGCCTCCCGCATTCATGGCAAGATGCACGCTTGTGGACACGACGGCCACACCACTATGCTGCTCGGTCTTGCGCGTTACCTGGCCGAAACCAAAGCCTTCAGCGGCACCGTTCACCTGATTTTCCAGCCCGCCGAAGAAGATATCAGCGGGGCCCGCCGCATGATCGACGAAGGCCTGTTCAAGCGCTTTCCCGTCGACCAGGTGTTTGCGCTCCACAACATGCCGGGAACGCCTCTGGGCCAGGTCATCCTCCGCCCCGGTGCGATCACCGCCGCAGTTGATATCATCAACATTACCGTCAAGGGCATCGCAGGCCATGGCGCACTGCCACACCTTGCAGCTGACCCGATTGTCGCTGCAGCCGCGCTCATCATGGCCCTGCAAACTGCCATCTCCCGCAACAACGACGCGCTTGATCCCGCTGTCTTGACGGTAGGCTCCATCCATGCAGGCCAACTCGCCACCGCAATACCAGAATCCGTTGAACTGAAATGCGGCCTCCGCACCACCGCCACTGCATCGCGTGAAAAGCTTCTGGCCCGCATCGTCGAGATAACCAACGGCACCGCTTCTGCCCATGGCTGCACTGCACAATTCGACTACGGCGATTGCATCGTCTATCCCGTCGGCATCAATGACAGCACTGCCACCACTCTGGTCCGCGACGTTGCCATCGCAACAGGCCAAAAACCCGAAGACATAGACCTGCGCGGGCCTATCATGTTCTCTGAAGACTTCGCTTTTATGCTGCAAGAGGTGCCCGGTTGCTTCTTCGGCATCGGCAACGGCCCCAGCAAAAGCCTGCATGACCCGGGCTATGATTTCAATGACGGCTTGCTGCAGAAGGGCACAGAATTTTTCGCGCGGATTGTGACAAAGGCATTGGAAGCCTGAAAAATTGGTGAGCCCAGCGGGATTCGAACCCACGACCCTCTGATTAAAAGTCAGATGCTCTACCGCTGAGCTATGGGCCCACGCCGGACCTTGAAATGAGTCCGTTGGAAGCAGCCTCTTAGGCGGGACGGCTGCGGGGGTCAAGACTTTCAATCGACTGCAAATTGCCGCAATTAACCCCCTTAACACGGCAAAGTGATAACAGCGCCGTACAAACGGAATCGATTTTTCAGGGCATCATGACAGAACTGGCGGTTATTGTGTTGGCGGCGGGAATGGGCACACGCATGAAGTCGACCCTGCCAAAGGTGCTCCATAAAGCCGCAGGCCGCAGTTTGCTGGGTCATGTGCTGCATGCTGCCAGAAACATTGACGCGTCAACAGTCGTGGTTGTGCATGGCCCTGGCCACGACAATGTCAAAACTGCATCTTGCGGAGTTTTGCCGGATTGTCTTTTTGCGGAACAAACCGAACGCAAAGGCACCGGCCATGCGGTCATGATGGCAGAAGATGCGCTCAAGACCTTCAAGGGTACAATTCTGATTTTGTACGGCGACGTGCCACTGATCCAACCCGAAACCTTGACGGCACTGCTTGCTGCACTGGATGCCGAACATCCCATGGCTGTGCTCGGCTTCAATGCGGCCAATCCATTTGGTTATGGTCGCCTGCTGAAGCAGGGTGGCACCGTCACCGCCATCCGCGAACAGAAAGACGCCACCGAAGCCGAACGCGGCATCACGCTTTGCAATTCCGGCATCATTGCCATTGCGGCAAAACAGCTCTGGCCAATCCTGAAACAACTTACCCCGGCAAACGCCCAAGGTGAATATTACCTGACCGACGTGGTGGAACTGATGGCCAAGGCCGGACACCCCTGTGCCCTGTCGCTGTGCGATGAGGCCGAAGTTGCCGGCGTCAATGATCGTTTGCAATTGTCCATTATCGAAGCTGAATTCCAGCGTCGTCTGCGCCGGAGCGCCATGCTCGATGGTGCGACCTTGCTGGCTCCGGAAACAGTTTATTTCTCCGCCGACACCAAAATCGGCAAAGACGTCATCATCGAACCCAATGTCTTCTTTGGCCCGAACGTCACCATCGGTGACGAGGTTGAAATTCTGGCGTCCTCGCATCTCGAAGGCGCCATTGTCGCCAAGGGTGCACGCATCGGTCCTTTCGCCCGTCTGCGCCCCGGTGCCGACATCGGCGAAAACGCCCATGTCGGCAATTACGTCGAAATCAAAAAAGCCAAACTTGGCAAGGGTGCGAAAGCCAATCATTTGACTTACATCGGCGACGCCATCATCGGTGCCGGGTCAAACATTGGTGCGGGCACAATTACCTGTAACTACGACGGCTATGAAAAGCACCTGACAGACATCGGTGAAAATGTATTCGTAGGATCAAACACCGCGCTGGTGGCACCGGTCAAAATCGGGGCAGGGGCCAACATTGCAGCGGGCAGTGTGATCACTGCAGATGTGCCCGCAGATGCACTCGCAATGTCCCGCGCCCCATCCACGATCAAGGAAGGCTGGGCCAAGCGTTATCGTGCTATGAAGGCAGCGCTGAAGGCGAGAAAGCAATGACTCTTCCCACCAGCCCTTCGAGGCCCGCAAGAAGGCGGGCACCTCAGGGTGAGGGGACGGGGGAAACCCTCACCCTGAGGTGCGAGCCCTTGCGAGCCTCGAAGGGTACGCTGTGAGTCCGTCACTTCGATAATACAATGAACTGAATCTATTCCAGGAGAACATCACATGTGTGGCATCGTCGGCATTCTGGGCAATGAGCCCGTCGCCCTTTCAATCGTGGAAGCCCTGCGCCGCCTCGAATATCGCGGCTATGATTCGGCTGGCGTTGCCACCATCGAGAATGGTGAAATCGCACGCCGCCGTGCGCCCGGAAAACTGCGCAATCTCGAAGCGCTGTTGCATGCTTCCCCGTTGCAGGGCCACTCCGGCATTGGCCACACCCGCTGGGCCACCCATGGTGTGCCCAATGAAACCAATGCCCACCCGCATATCTCCGGCGACGTGGTCATCGTTCACAACGGCATCATCGAAAATTTTTACGAACTCAAAATTGAACTCGAAGCCAAGGGCGTTAAATTCCTGACGCAAACCGACACTGAAGTTGTGGCGCACTTGCTGGCGCAAGAACGCGCCAAAGGCGTTGCACCCATCGAAGCCGTGAAAAACATTCTGGGCCGCCTGCGCGGTGCCTTTGCCCTTGCCATCATGTTCAAATCTGAAAATGACCTGATGGTGGGTGCCCGCAATGGCCCGCCGCTTGCCATCGGTCATGGCGATGGTCAAATGTATCTGGGCTCTGACGCCATTGCGCTTTCGCCCTTCACCAACAAGGTGACTTATCTTGAAGACGGCGATTGGGTAACACTCACCCGCAATTCCTTCCAGATTTTCGATGCCGACAATAAACCTATCACCCGCCCGATGAGTTTCAGCCAAGCCTCGTCCATGATGGTGGACAAGGGCAACCACCGCCACTTCATGGCCAAGGAAATTGAAGAGCAACCGGAAGTCGTAGGCCACACATTGGCTGAATATATCGACTTTTCCACCCGTACCATCAAGGTGCCAGCCAATATGCCGTTTGATTTTGCCAAACTGGACCGCTTGACCATCACCGCCTGCGGCACCGCATCCTACGCAGGACACGCCGCGAAATACTGGTTCGAAAAAGTCGCGCGTCTTCCCACCGAAGTCGATATCGCCTCCGAGTTCCGCTACCGCGAAGCCCCCTTGAGCAAGAACGGTGTGGCAATCGTGATTTCACAATCCGGCGAAACCGCAGACACGCTTGCAGCCCTTCGCTACTGCAAGTCCCAAGGCCAGCACACCATCGCAATTATCAACGTGCCGGAATCGACAATTTCACGCGAATCGGAATGGGTCATCCGCACCTTTGCCGGACCCGAAATCGGGGTGGCCTCCACCAAGGCTTTCACCTGCCAGTTGGCGGCACTTGCATGCCTTGCCCTTCTCGCCGGAAAAATCCGGGGCACGCTGTCGCCCGAACAGGAACGCGAATATGTGACAGCCCTCATCGAAGCGCCACGTCACATGACGGAAATTCTGAAGGAGGAAAAAAACATTGCAACTGTGGCATTGGAAATATCCAAGGCCCGTGATGTGTTGTTCCTGGGGCGCGGCATCAACTATCCACTTGCACTTGAGGGCGCATTGAAGCTCAAGGAAATTTCCTACATTCATGCTGAAGGTTATGCCGCAGGTGAATTGAAACACGGCCCCATCGCCCTTGTTGACGAAAACGTCCCCGTCATTGTCATCGCACCGCGCGATGAACTCTACGAAAAAACCATTTCCAACATGGAAGAAGTGGCGGCACGTGGTGGAAAAATCGTCCTCATCACCGACGACCATTCCCACAAGGACAACGCCCACAAAACCTTCAAACACATCCGCGTGCCTGTGGCGCATGCGTTCATCAGTCCGTTGATTTACGCCATTCCCGTGCAGCTGTTGGCCTATCACGCCGCATGCTTCATCGGCACAGATGTGGATCAGCCCAGGAATTTGGCGAAGTCAGTGACGGTGGAGTGAGGGCCCTTCGAGGCCCGCAAAAGGGCGGGCACCTCAGGGTGAGGGAACTCACCACTCCCCCTCATCCTGAGGTGCGAGCCCTTGCGAGCCTCGAAGGTTGCATTGTTCCCAACCCAAACAACCACGCGCATACCGCAGGCTGTCCTCACAACTTCAATGCGTTCGTCCACCCAGCGGCAAATAGCGGCCCTGCTTCTGGTCATAAGCGCCGAAATACTCTTTCACCTGCGGGTGCCGGACGGGCGCGGCGGGGTCATCCATGAGCAGGTTCTGCTCTGACACATAGGCCGTATATTCCGTCTCTTCATTTTCAGCGAGGAGATGATAAAACGGTTGGTCCTTGCGCGGCCGCGCTTCAGGCGGAATGGCGTTGTACCATTCCTCGGTATTGTTGAATTCGGGGTCCACATCAAAAATCACGCCACGGAATTGAAACATCCGGTGTTTGACGATTTGTCCGATTCCGAATTTGGCGGTGCGCAAGCTGTTCATGTCCCAACATTGCCAATCCCTGCATGGGAAGGCAAGGGGGTGTGTGAATGGAGCAGGGCAACCGCTTTAATTCAAAAGGTCAACCCGTTCCAGCCAGTGCTGTATCGCCTGGACACTTTCCAGCTCATCCAGAAACGGCACGTGCCCGCGGCCACTGACTGTTGTAGTCACCAAATCCAGCACCATGTCCGCCATGCGCGCAACGGTATCAGCCGACAACAAATCCGAACCTTCACCACGCAACAGGGCAAAGGGCACATCCGTCAATGCGGGCAGCAACGCCCACAATTCCGGCACTTTGCCGTCAATCACATCTTGAACCGATGGCATGCTTTGCGCCAAAGCCGGATCGTAATTCTGCACAACACCGGTTTCAACTTCCCGGTAGATCCGTTTCACCACACGCAACCAGCGTTGATGTGAAACTCCGTTGAACCCGATTGCCGATTGAGAGAATTGCAGGGCCACCTCATCCCACGAAGAATAGCTGCCTGCTTTCCCCACATGGCCCAAAATGCGCAGCAGACCATCCGCTTCCAGTTTGCATCCAATATCATTCAAACACAGTCCGGCAAGGCGCGGTTTTGCCAAGGCTGCCATCAGCAGTCCGACAATACCGCCGCGCGATGTGCCAAGCAGGGCAACGCGGTCAATGCGCAGCGAGTCGAGAAACGAAAGCGTATCCTGCAACTCGATATCTACACGATAGGTCATGGGATCAATTGCATGCGCCGATTGTCCACGCCCGCGAAAATCCATGGCGATGACGCGACGCGATGTCCCGAACTTTTCGAAAACGGGTTCAAAATCCCGCGAATTTCGTGTTAGTCCGGGCAGGCAGAGCAGCGGCGTCAGGCCATTTTCCAGCGGCCCCACTTCACGCGCAAACAGCCGCGTGCCATCAACGGCGGTATGCCAAAGTTGCCGCTCAATCACAGCCGGTCAGGAACGACGTCAATACACTGCCGCATTGTTTTTCTTCCGGTGCACTGATTGAAGCCACAGTCACATCCGAAGGTGTGCCGCGGCGCAGATCCGCCGTCATCGGTCGAACCGTTTTCGGGGCCAGCCGCGAACGATAGATATGCACATTCTGCAAAACCTTCTGCACATATTGCCGGGTTTCCTGGAACGGAATATTCTCGACCCAATCCACAGGGTCAACCTGGCCGGAACGCAAATCCCCAAATGCCTCAACCCATTCTTTGGCACGACGTGGTCCGGCGTTATAGGCAACCAACGTGAGGACATAGGAGCCGTTGAAGTCCGACACCAGATCCGCCAAATGCGCCGCACCCAATTTCACGTTATAGGCCGGGTCACCCTTGAGCTTGGCTTGCGCGTAGGGCACACGGTATTGCCGCGCCACCAGCTTTGCCGTTCCCGGCATCAACTGCATCAGGCCTTGTGCGCCAACGCGGCTTCCTGCATCGGGGTTGAATTCGCTTTCCTGCCGCGACAAACCAAACACCAAGGCCTTTTCAACTGGCTTTCCGATTTGCGCCCAGTTCGGAAGCCCGCGAACCGGATAAGCCCACGAGTCGATATCAACCTTGAAAGTACCAGCTGCTTTCGCCAGTTTCAGCGCCAGATAAGTGCCGCCCATGTCGTGAACGATACCAGCGGCAGCGTTCATCTCATCCACAGTCTTGAAGCGGCTGGCAATCGAAAACAAAAACATGTGCAAATTGGCCTTGCCCGAAGCCGTGTACATGATCCTCAGTGCACGGATAACCTCGTCACTCTCAACCCGCGACCTTGCACCTGCTGACGCACCGTCACCCGCGATTTCCTCCGGGATGCCGCCAAGCCCCACATATTCACGTGCCAACTGGCCGTAGTAAATGGTTGAATGCTGTGCGGCTGACTTGAAATATTTTGTGGCCGTTCCCTTGTCGCCCGCAGCAAGATAAGTCCGGCCCAACCAATAGGCCCCACGCGCCTTGTCGGTGCGCGAGGTTGCTGCTTCAATCAGGCGGTTGAAATGCTTCAGTGCAGCATCAGTATTGCGGCCGTAACGCAGTGCGATCCAGCCTGCGAGGAATTCAGCGTCTGTCAGGTCATCACCAGACGTAATGCCATGGCGGCTGGCGATCTGATAGGCCGCACTCCATGTTGCCTTGTTGTAGGGACCGATAGAACGGCGGGCAATAATGCGGCGCTCATCAAACCATGCGGAGGGGTCACCCAGTTCAGTTGCAGTAGCGGGCGCTGCCAGCAAAATACTGCGGGCTTTGCCGAATTTTTCCTGCTTGCGATAGAGCCTTGCCATGGCATAGCGCAGTGGCAGTTCATTGCGCAGCGCTGCGGGCAGACTTGCATAGGCCCCTTCAGCACCGCCTGCACCACGCAGCAAAAGTTGTGCAACCTGGGCTACCTTTTGTTGGTCAGCGCTCAAACGCTTGGCATGGCGCACCGCAGCGGCGGGTTGTTGCCCGTAAATCAAACGACCCAAACGGGCCTTGTGGTCCGACGCTGTGAGCTGACCGCCAAATTCAGAGGCGATTCGTTTTTCCACATCAGCTTCCATATCGGTTTTCATCCAGCCGCGGCGCAGCTCGGTCCTGGCCTCGTCGTTGCGACCAAGTTGATACAAGGCACGCGCATGGGCCGCATGGCCTTCAGCCGTGAACGTTTCGTTCTTTTCAAAATAGGCCGCAACTGTTTCCGCCGCTTCAGGATTTTGGAACAGTGACTGTTCGGCCCGCTTCTTCAGCGTTTCTGACAATGGCCACTTGGGCGCAGCCGTCTGAAAATCACGTATCCGCTGAAAACCCGCATCCTTGCCGTGGTCTTTCAAATAGAGCAGTTCTACCAGCTTGATGGCGGCACTGTCGCCTGAACGGTCAGCAAAAGCCCCGGCATCGGTAAAATTGCCGCGCAGTGCCTCCTTGACGGCAGCAATCGCCATGGGGTTGGCTGCTTCCGCTGTAACCGTCATGGCCACGAACGGCACCAGTGCCATTGCTGTTGACGCAAACAGTCCCTTTAACACCCGACGACGGTTCAATTCCGGAAACATGCTCACTCCAACTTCTGACAAACGCGCAACTCCGGTGATCAAGCAGCCCGTTAGGGAAAGATTGCGACGGCTTTGGGGCCACGCTCGCTCTTGCTTGCCGTTCCGGAAATGAACGACTATGGTGCCGCGACTTTGAAAAGGCGCGTTGTATCGAACTGCAAGCGTAGCCGTTTTATGGTTTAGAACTTCTTACCCAATCCAATGAATGTGAGGATGCCGTGAAATTCCAAGGATCTTTTCCTGCTTTGATAACGCCGATGAAGGATGGCGCTGTCGATGAAGCTGCCTTCCGCAAATTCGTGGCGTGGCAGATAAAAGAGGGAAGCCACGGTCTGGTTCCCGTCGGCACCACAGGCGAAAGTCCCACGGTAACACCAGCCGAACACAAGCGGCTGATCGAGATTTGTGTTGAAGAAGCCAAGGGCAGGGTGCCGGTCATTGCTGGTGCAGGCTCCAACAATACTGCGGAAGCCATTGAATATGCGTCACACGCCAAAAAAGCGGGTGCCGATGCTGCATTGATCGTGTGTCCCTATTACAACAAACCAACCCAGGAAGGCCTCTATCAACACTATAAGGCCATCGCCGAAGCAGTTGATATTCCAATATTTGTTTACAACGTGCCGGGTCGCACGGTTGTTGCCATAAGTGTGGAAACACTGGCGCGCCTTTCCAAAGACTGCCAAAACATCATCGGCACCAAGGATGCGACTGGCGACATGACACGGCCGTCTTTGCAGCGCCTCGCTTCGGGAGAAGGCTTTATTCAACTCTGCGGGGAAGATGGAGCTGCTCTGGGTTTCAACGCCCACGGCGGCGTGGGTTGCATTTCGGTGACAGCCAATGTGGCACCACGCCTTTGCGCCGAATTTCAAGAAGCCACCTTGCGCGGCGATTTCAAGGCCGCCCTCAAACTGCAAGACCGTTTGATGCCATTGCACAATGCACTTTTTGTGGAAACCAACCCCGGCCCCATCAAATACGCCGTGAGCCTGCTCGGCTACTGCACGCCTGATGCGCGGCTGCCCATGGTGCCCGTCACAGACGCCACCAAGAAAGCCGTCCAACACGCCATGAAGCATGCGGGGCTGATCAACTGACATGTCAGCAAAAAGTGGCGGCGCGAAAAAATCAGGCGCCGGGGGCGGTATCATCGTCAAAGGCGACAACCGCCGCGCCCGCTTTGATTATGAACTCATGGAAACCTTCGAGGCCGGAATCGAACTGAAAGGCTCCGAAGTCAAATCCCTGCGCGTGGGCCACGTCAATCTGGGCGAAGCCTATGCCGCGATGAAGGGCAATGAATTGTTGCTGTTCAATTCAAACATCCCCGAATACCGCGAGGCCAACCGCTTCAACCACGAACCCAAACGGCCGCGCCGCTTGCTGCTGCACCGGAAACAGATTGACCGTCTGGCGGTGGGAGTGTTGCGTGAAGGCCTGACCATTGTGCCGTTGAAGATTTTTTTCAACACCAAGGGCCGCGTGAAAGTGGACATCGCCCTGGCCAAGGGCCGCAAGTTGCACGACAAGCGTGAGAACACCAAGGAGCGGGAATGGAATCGTGAAAAAGGGCGTTTGTTGCGGGACAGGGGATGACGGAGAGGGAGCATCATTCCATGCCCAGCCTGATCGGAACAAAATTCCCGAACATCCCTCTGCCGTCAACCGACGGAAGCACACATATTCTCCTCACGCGCAGCATCTTTTTCTTCTACCCCTACACCGGAAAACCGGGCCATCCCGATCCTGAGGGTTGGGACAACATTCCGGGCGCTCATGGTTCAACACCACAAGCCCTCGCATTTTCAGAAACTTACGCCGAATTCCAAAAGCTTGACGTGAACATCTACGGCGTCAGTTTCCAGACAACAGTCTGGCAACAAGAGTTTGCAACACGGCACAGCCTGCCGTTTCCGCTTTTATCGGATGTGGAACGAAAGCTGTCGTCTGCACTCAACCTTCAAACTTTCAAGGCAGGTGCCGACGACTTTCTCGTCCGCCGCACACTCATCATCAACAACGCGGTCATCACCCACGATCTGTCCCCGGTCCCCAATCCCGAACGAAACGCCGCCGATGTGTTGAAAGCCCTGCAATCATGATTCTCATCGCACTCGGCAGCAATCTCACCGGACCTTGGGGAACGCCACAGCAAACTGTTTTGCGGGCCATCGCCGAAATGCAACACCACAACATCCGTGTACAGACAGTCTCCCGCCTCATCCAGACCGCACCTTTCGGTGTTCTCACCCAACCCGACTTTATCAATGCAGTGGTCCGGGCGGAAACTGTTTTGCCTCCCGAAATCCTGATGCGTGCGCTCCACATGATCGAGCGCAGGGCAGGGCGCAGACGTTTGCAACGCTGGGGCCCCCGCACCCTGGATCTCGATTTGCTTGATTACCATGGCATCATCCGCAAACCATCGCGCCATTCCATCAGACCATTGACCTTGCCGCATCCTGGAATCGAACAACGCTGTTTTGTCTTGCAACCCATTGTCGACGTTGCACCAGACTGGAAACATCCGCTGTCGCACAAATCTGCTGCATTGACGCTTCGTCAGCTTAAACCCTGATTAAGCACGGCCTGCCACATTGGTTTCAATGATGTGGAATAGTTCGAGAATGAAAAACCTTCTGTTGGCGGCGGTTGTACTCGTCGGCCTTGTCACGTCTGCCGAAAGCCAATCCCAAAAACTGGAAATTCTGGGCGCCATGAATGGCAGCGATGACGATGCCATGTTGCAACGTGACCCGGAGAACATGGACTATGCCATGGACTCCATTGATCAACGCCTCGCAGTCGAAACTGTTGCATTCAAACGTGATCTCGCCCCCGGTTCAGTTCTGGTCAAAACCGGCGAGCGAAAACTCTATTACGTGTTGCCCGGTGGCCAGGCGTTGCGTTATTCGGTTGGTGTGGGTCGTGAGGGTTTCACCTGGTCAGGCCGCAATCAGATCTCGCGCAAAGCCGAATGGCCAACATGGCGGCCACCTGCCATCATGATCGACCGGGAAGCCAAGCGTGGACACTATCTCCCCGAACAAATGGAGGGCGGGCCGCAAAACCCGCTTGGCGCACGCGCACTTTACATCGGTTCCACCGAATTCCGCATACACGGCACCACGCAACCGTGGAGCATTGGGCGTGCCGTATCTTCAGGCTGCATTCGCATGTTGAATGAACAGGTCATTGATCTTTACAACCGTGTGACGGTTGGCGCGACCGTCGTTGTCGAACGCTGAAATTCCATTTCGCAAAATTCCTGTTAACGCTAACGCTCCTTTAACCCATCACCGTCATTCTCTGTTCACTGAGTTATTTTGTTTGTACCGGAGTTTGCGTATGCGTTGTTCTTTGACCCGTGGCCTTGTCGCCAAGGCACTCGTAACCGTTGCCACTGCTGCTTTGCTGGCCGGTTGTTCCAATAGCATCGAGCGTTTTCAGTCGGCTTACGACAATCCGTCGGATGCTGATCCTGTTTACACAGCGTCGGTGCCCAAACCCAAAAAACTGGTGAAACCCCGCTACAAGGCACCTTCCTATGACGCGGCTGCTGCCGATGACATCATCGAAGAATCGCCAATCAAGCGTGCGGCAATTCCCATGGCCAGACCCAAGGACTATGCATCAGCCTATACGCCCGCCTACAAGCAGCCGAAGCTGACAGCAAAGCGGCCGCGCCTCATCGCAGCACCAGAAGAAATTGCAGCCGATGCCGAAGCAACCGTTGACGACTACGTGGCTCCAGCTTCCGCCAAAGCCCCGTTTAAACGCGCACAAGCTGTCAAGCCAAAACTGGTTTTGGCACCCGAAGAAGAACTTGCAACCGTCGACGTGGCACCGAAGAAGAAGATCAAGTTCAACCAGTCAAAACCCGTGGTCGAAGAAGATGTGGCCGATGCTGCACCAGTGTCGAAAGCTCCGAAGTCCGGCGCACTCCATACTGTGGCTTCAGGTGAAACGCTTTACTCGCTGGGTCGAAAATATGACGTGTCGCCTTTTGCAATCGCAAACAGCAATGGCCTCGAAAAAGACAAGCAATTGTCACTCGGTCAGCAAATCAGGATTCCTGGTGCAAAGGCTATGAAGCCGATTGCTGACCAAGAGCAGGTGGCAGACAACGAACCCGTTGAAAAGCCGGTCGCGTTCAGGAAAAAGAAGCAGGTCATTTCCCTCGCCGAAGAAGAACAAACAGCTGAAGCTGATAGCTCTGATGGTGAAGCCGCAATTGGTGAAAGCCCGAAGAAAGTTGTCGCTCAGGCAAAGCCATTGCTGAAAGAATCGGTCGATGTCGCCGAAGCTCCGGCAACCCAAGCAGGTTTCAACTTGCGTTGGCCGCTGAAAGGCAAAGTGATTTCCGGTTTTGGCAACAAGCCCGGCGGCTTGAAGAATGAAGGCATCAACATTGCCGTGCCTGAAGGCACCTCGGTGCGTGCCGCTGATACCGGTGTGGTCGCCTATGCCGGAAACGAATTGAAAGGCTACGGCAATCTTGTGCTCATTCGCCACCCCGGCGGTTACGTAACAGCCTATGCCCACGCCAAGGAACTGTTCGTGAAGCGTGGCGACAAGGTTGAACGTGGAGCCGTGATCGCGAAAGCCGGCCAGACCGGCTCAGTGTCCAGCCCGCAGCTTCACTTCGAAGTGCGGAAAGGTGCCACGGCACTTGATCCAATCAAGTTCATGGCCTCCACAACCGCGTCAAACTGATACCAAGAAGTCCCCTGCAGGACAGAAGGCCCGGTTGCGCAAGCGCCGGGTTTTCTTTCGTTATGAGTGCTAGAAACAATACCACGAAACCCGTCATTCCCGCGAACGCGGGAATCCAGACTTTCCACGATCTCGCTCGTTGAAAGTCTGGATTCCCACTTTCGTGGGAATGACGTGGGATAAAGCAAAGATAGCAACTCTTGATACTGCGCTCTAACCCCGCATTGCGAAGGGCAATCCGCCTGAAGGACTGAGCCCTTCGCGTATCGCCAGCCTCCGGAGTGGCGGCACGAGTGCGACCGCGGCAAGCCCTGCCGCCCGCGCCAGATGCGGTGGCATCACCTCAGCCAACAACGAACGGTTCATCAGCGAAATTCCCGTTTGTCGCGGCAGCACGTCGGGACGTCGGAGGGCATCATATTCCTGCATGGCCTTGTTAGACCCTGCATCCTCATGCGCCAACACAACGTCAACCATATGTCCTGCATCCCGCAGCGACATGTTCAGACCTTGTGCGCCAATGGGCGGAAACACATGCGCCGCTTCGCCGACGAGATAGGTGCGTTTTGCAGCAAAGCATTCGGCTCTCACGCCGCGCATGGGGAAACTGTGGGGCGTTGCAACGTCGGAAATCAAACCCAGTGTGCCATGATTTTGCAACTGGATTTCGCGGGCCAGATCTTTCATCGACAGCTGCGTCAGCGCGTCGATCTTTGCAGGGCGGTCCATCCACACAAGGGCGGAACGCAATCCGGGCAGGGGCACTGTGGTAAAAGGGCCGCCCAACTTGTGCCATTCGGTTGATACGCCTTCATGGTCGCGGCTGTGGGCAAAACGCGTGACCAGGGCTGACTGGTTGAAGCTCCATTCCGTTGCGGAAATTCCTGCGGCCTTGCGCAACACTGAATTTCGCCCGTCAGCGGCAACTGCAAATCTGGCGCTGATGCTTTGACCCGTTTCAGTGACAACTCCTACACCGGCATCATTGACCTGACAGCGTGCAACTTCTTCGTCAATGAATCGCACGCCAAATTGGACTGCTTTTGCGCGCAGGGCAGGTACCAAAATCGCCAAGGGTATGTTCCAGCCAAAGGCTTCGAGGTTGGCTTCGGCTGCGGAAAAGCGCACGTCCGGGGCGGATACCAGATTTCCCGTATCATCCAGCAAGTGAAGTTGTTTCAGCGGTGCACATTGAAGCCGCAATTCATCCGTCCACAAACCAAGGCTCTCCAGCATCTTGAGCGATGGTGCCATAAGCGCCACCGTGCGCGGATCCGTGACTGCAAGAGGCGCAATGCAAATCGTGTCAATGCCAGCCTGCGCCAGCAAACAGGCAGCTACCAATCCCGCAGGGCCTGCACCCGCCACCAATGCCTTGCAGTTGAAATCACTCATCCCAGCGGCCACGCCTCCATGCTCAGTCTGGCATTGAAACGTTTGGCAAAGGCGTCCAGTTGCGGGCGCCCGCTGCGCCAGTTCAGCGCATCATGGCGATAATCAATATATCCCAGCATGCAGGCCACTGCGATTGAGGCCGCATTCACATCTTTCAAACTGTCCATCCAGTTTGCTTCAATATCATCAAGGCCATCCACAATTCGGGCCTTCTGGCGGGCCCGGTATTCCGGCCAACGCATGGCTTCGGGCCGCTGCACCTGCTCATAGCGTTTCGACACAGCCGCATCGGCAATGCCTTGCGCCAAGGCCATCAAGGTCAAAACGCGAAAGCGTTTCACGCCATCATCGGGAATAAACGTCTTCTCGCCCGCATGATGCGCCAGATATTCCATGATCACGCGACTGTCATAAATCGCATGGCCGTGATCGGTTTCAAGAACTGGAATTTTGCCGATGGGCGAAAGCTTCGCCAGTAAGCTGTTAACCTTCGCTGGTTTGACCACAGCAGGAACTAGCTTCACCTGATCCTTCAGCCCTAGCTCATGTGCTGTCACAAGGCACATGCGGGTGAAAGGGGAAATCACGTCGCCATGAATTTTCATCATTTAAAACCACCTCGTTACTTTACGCCGGAATTGAAGGTCATCGACGGGTCCATGTCAAAGAAAAACGCAGGCCTTATTGTCATCTCATGCCAGAACGTCGGCAAGATCGGAAAGTCCTCAGGCCGTGTCACATGGCGAAACCCCATGGTATACCAGACCACAATATCCTGGCCGGCCACATCCTCGTTATCAGCAACAAATTGCGGCAGGCCTTCGTCTTTGGGATTGAGGTTGGGATAAAGCCCTGCGGCCCACAATTCATCTGGCTTGTAGCGCGTCACCCAAAACGGGCTGCTGGAAAATTGTGCCCTTGCTTGCGGCGGGTCTTCGGGATCGAGAATGGATTGTGCGTCGTGGTGGGTATTCAACCAGAGACTGGGATGTTGCTTCAATCCGTTCACTGTGCCCAGGTTTACGACCCGTAGAACCTCTCCACTCATCGAATCATGATCAGAAACAACCGGGCCTTCCTTGACAAAGCGTTGGGTTTTCGTGGTCCACAGGCTCTTCCGCCCACCGCCATTGGGTGCGGCACCTGCCACGAACACATCCCGCGACAGGGTATTGTTTTGACCATCGACATCAAGATCGAGGCGGAAGTTGAAATAATGGTCATGATTGGGGGCCACTGTGTAGGGTGCAATCAGGTTGCCATAGGTGGTGTCCTGCTTGGCGGTGGGCGAATCCATGTCTTTTGCCGAGACGGATTTGATCGCGTCAAATCCGGTTGCACCCACGCGCAGCTTGATATTGCCTTGCGGTGAAAACACATAGTCGACAACATAGTCGTAGTTGCCAAGCGTCGGGATGTGCCGCACCACCAACTCCACTTGCGGCTGCCCCCTCACAATCTTGCGGCTTGGCGAATAATGCCGCCATGCTGGATCACCCGTGGGCCGTTCAAAAATGCAAAAGCCACGCTCACGCACATAGGTGCCACCAGTATCATTGGGCAAGGTCACGTCAATAAAAGCGGCTGTTTCCGGACAATCAATACCGGGTTGCAGCAAAGACAGCAGATAGCCAAGTCCGAACTCCCCTGCATCCATAAAAGCGCGGTAAGCCCATGTAGGGTCGGGGTCCATGTAGGGCACGAACATCTCCGACACGTTTACTTGATAGGCCATGTCACGCCAGGTTTTGCCATCGTTGAATTTCACCAACGAGATGATCATGCCCGCGCGCTTGTCTGGCCGCACGTGAAATGTCCAGTCCAGCCAGTCAACATTGAGATTGCCGGAGAGTTTCAGGTTGCCGATCCCCTCCATGGTGAAGCCGATACGCGCCATGGCGGTTTTTTGGTTGGGCAGTGTGTCCCCATATCCAGGTGGCGGTGGTGGCAGACCAACAACACCACTGTCGAACACCTGCAGCACCTCTCCGGTTTCAGCGTCGACCACACCCATGATGCCTTCAATCGGACGGGCAAGGGAAGGGTGCAGCATATCGGCGGTGGTGTAGCACGGCACCTTCAGGATGTGGCGATTGCCGTCATTCTCGCCGGGAAAAAATCCGGCAGAATTTGGTGTGCATAGGATGTTCTTGTTGAACGCCAGGCCGCGTACCTTCAGAGCTTTGAGAAATCGCTGATCCTTGACAAAAGCATCGCGTCCCCGGGTCCAGTTGTCATCGAGAACACTGGGGTGCTTTCCGGCTTGTTCCTTGACATCAAGAAGCTTTGCATTGCTGATGTCCACCCGCGCTTCATAAGTCTTTCCGTTGCGACGTATCACCACAAAAGCCTGGCGGTCCGGCAAAGGCTTGCCCGATGTCCAGGCTTTGACCACAGCTTTGGAAGGCTCGAGCAACGTCATCGCGCCAAACTGGATTTTATCATCGGCTTGTCCTGCGTCACGCAGCACCTTGGCCGTTGTCAGCACTTCCTCGGCGGTTAGCGCGTCCATGGGATGGAACACCGGAATGGCTTCAACTTTGTCCTGTTCCTGGGCGACGGCTACTGTGAAGAAACAGGACAAGAGGACAGTCACAAAAAAGCGCACGAGGTAAATCATGCGCTTCAACCTAGTTGATTCTTATTGATTGCGCAGTGGCATCAAAGCCGCAACGCAAAGATCAATACTTCCGCAGCAACCCGATCAGCTTGCCTTGCACGCGAACCCGGTCAGGCCCGAAGATTCGGGTTTCATAGGCTGGGTTTGCAGCTTCAAGTGCGATCGACTCGCCCTTCTTGCGTAGCCGCTTCAAGGTGGCTTCTTCATCGTCGACCAGTGCTACCACGATATCGCCATTGATGGCGGCATCACCCTTGCGGATGACAACCGTGTCGCCGTCGAAGATACCGGCATCAATCATCGAGTCGCCTTTGACCTCAAGTGCGAAATGTTCGCCACCACCTAGCATTTCCGGTGGCACGTTGATATTGGCCGTATGGTCTTGGATGGCAGAAATCGGCACACCGGCCGCGATCCGCCCCATCATGGGAACGAAAATGCTGCGCGGGCCGCCGTCATTGGCGGCAGAAGCAGGCGACTGGGTTTTGCGCCCCAGATTGCCTTCAATGACATTGGGCTTGAAACTGCCCTTCTTGGTGGACAGGCTTGGGTTATGCGAATCGGGCAGCTTCAACACTTCGAGTGCGCGCGCGCGGTTGGCCATGCGCTTGATGAAGCCACGCTCTTCCAAAGCCACAATGAGGCGGTGAACACCCGACTTGGATTGCAGGTTGAGCGCTTCTTTCATTTCCTCAAATGAGGGCGGAACACCTTCCTCTTTCAGGCGGGTGTTGATGAACAGAAGCAATTCGAGTTGTTTGCGCGTGAGCATGGTGCTGCACCTCTTTTGAAACGGAATCGGAACGTATGCGAAACATTATTAACATGTTCCGACAATGTTCCGCAAGTGTTTTCCACGGAAATCCTAAAAATCCAGCAGAAGGACGGATACCAGATCACCGTTCAAGGCTTCAGGAGCATTCGGAGGCCTTACAATCAAGGCTTGCGAAGACTGCAATACACGCTGCATCGACGAGTCCTGGGCTGAAAATGGCGACACGCTGCGCTGACCATCCGGCGCAACCTTTAAAGTGGCCCGCATATAGTCCTGCCGGTGGTCGTTGGCTGGCAAGACGCCGTCCAGAATCGCGACTTGTTCTGACACATCATCCGGCAGTCCGGCAAAACGGTCCAGCAAGGGCTTCAGAAATATCCGTGCCGTGACCAATGCAGACACCGGGTTGCCGGGCAGCCCCATCACATGGGTTTTGCCTTTGCGGCCATACATGAAAGGCTTTCCGGGCCGCAGCGCGATTTTCCAGAAACCGATATCGACGCCACTGGCCCTGAACGCTGCCTGCACATAGTCATGGTCCCCCACCGAGGCTCCACCCGTGGTCAACAACACATCGGCCCCCAAGCCTTTGCGAACTGCTGAAATCGTCGCCTTGAGATTGTCTCTGACGATGCCGAGATTGACCACCTTTGCCCCGAACTGTCGCGCCATCGCCGCAATGGCATGACTGTTGGATGAAACAATTTGATCCGCACGCGGACGGTTCCCCGGAAGCACCAGTTCGTCCCCGGTGGTGAACAGCACGATGTTTGGCCGACGGTAAACCCTGACTGTCGCGGCATTTCCCGCCGCAAGCAAGCCCACGTCACGTGGACTGAGCACGGCACCTTTGGCGACAAGCAAATCTCCCTTGAAGAAATCCATTCCGGCCTGCCTGATATTTTTACCTTTTGCCGTATCCCCGGTAACGCGCAGAACATCTCCTTCACGCTCTGTGTTTTCTTGAATCACAATCGTGTCTGCCCCCTTGGGCAGCGGTGCGCCTGTGAGAATGCGAACTGCTGTTCCCGGCTTGACCCTGCCTTTGAAGCCATGTCCCGCGGCACTCGTGCCGATCAGTTTGAGTATGTGCGGAAGTTCCTGCACATCCTCATGCCGCACCGCATAGCCGTCCATGGCGGACGCCGCGAATGGCGGTTGGTCACGCCTGGCTTTCACGTCAACGCCAAGCACCCGGCCGCAAGCGTCGTCGAGCACAATGGTTTCAACAGACAACGGTTTCACACCGTCGAGAATGCGCAGTCTCGCTTCATCAACGGGAAGCAGCGCCATGTCTCATTCCGCCTTGAACGTGCCGGACTTGCCACCGGTCTTTTCGACAACGCGCAAATTGCTGATGATCATGCCGCGATCAACAGCTTTCAACATGTCATAAATGGTGAGACAGGCAACGGAGCATGCGGTGAGCGCTTCCATTTCAACCCCGGTCTTGCCGTCGACTTTGACTGTGGCTTCGACGTCGATGTGGTTTTCTGCAATGAAAAAATCGACCGTCGCTTTCGAAATCATCAGGGGATGGCACAACGGGATCAAGTCGGAGGTTTTCTTTGCGGCCATGATGCCGGCGATACGGGCAGTGGCCAACACATCGCCTTTCTTGGCGGTGCCTGATGTGATGATTTTGATGGTTTCAACTGCCGCCATCACGCGGGCCTTTGCGGTTGCGGTGCGCGTTGTCTCGTCTTTTTCCGACACATCCACCATGTGAGCCTCACCGCGTTCATTGAGGTGACTGAGTTTGTTCATGGTCGCGACAATATTGCTTTTGTGGCCGAAGCGACGTCCGCCTGTCGCATCAGGCTTTCACCGATCAGAAACGTCTGTACACGGACGTGTTCCAGCCGCGCCAGATCAGCGGGGGTAAATAATCCGCTTTCAGCAATGATCATACGATCAGCGGGAATGCGTGGAGCCAGCGTTTCCGTCGTCGCCAGATCGACATCGAATGTATGAAGATTGCGGTTGTTGATCCCGATCAGTGCCGATTTCAGTTTCAGTGCCCGGTCCAATTCCGCCCCATCATGCACTTCGATCAATACATCCATGCCATAGTCGAAAGCCGCTGCTTCAAGCTCTGCCGCACAACCATCATCAACCATGGCCATGATGATCAAAATGCAATCACCACCCCAGGCCCGGGCTTCTGCAATTTGATAAGTGTCGAGCATGAAATCCTTTCGAAGCGCGGGCAGGGTGCAGGCTTTGCGCGCTTCGGTCAGAAACTGCGGCGCACCCTGAAAACTTGGCGTATCGGTCAGCACCGAAAGGCAAGCTGCACCGCCTGCTTCATAAGCCTGCGCCAACGAAGGCGGGTCAAAGTCTTCGCGGATCAAGCCTTTGGAGGGCGAGGCCTTTTTGATTTCCGCGATCAAGGCCCACTGATCAGCAGCATGTTTGGCTTCGAGTGCTGCCTTGAAACCACGTGGTTTACGTTGTGATCGCGCATGCAAATCAAGCGACGACAGCGGCATGAGTTTTTTGGCCGCAGCAACTTCATCGCGCTTGTAGGCTGCTATTTTGTCGAGAATGGTGGCCATCAGCTGTTTGAGACCTCAACCAATTGCTGCAGAGCTTTTGCTGCTGCCCCTGAGGCGATCGCCTCACGCGCAACGACAATCGCTGATTTCAAGCTTTCAGCTTTGCCAGCCACAACCAGCGCAGCGCCTGCTGTCATCACCGCCGCATCCGCAAAAGCTGACGGTTGACCGGACAACACATTTCGCAGTGCCGCCGCATTTTCTGTGGCATCACCACCCTTCAAGTCTTCGGGATTGGAACGGACAATGCCAACGGATTCAGGCGTAAAGTTGAACTCGCGCACCTCTCCGTCTTTCAGTTCCGCAATCCATGTGGTGCCTGTCGGAATGATTTCGTCAACGCCCCCCTTGCCATGGCAAATCCAGCAGGCTTCGCTGCCCAATGACTTCAGGACTTGCGCAAAGGGTTCAATCCAAGCCTTTGAATATACACCTGTAATTTGACGTTTGACCCCGGCAGGATTGGACAAGGGACCAAGCAGATTGAAGATTGTCCGGGTTCCAAGTTCCACGCGGGTGGAACCAACATGTTTCATTGAAGCATGATGTTGCGGCGCAAACATGAATCCCACGCCAGCGATGCTGATACATTCCGAAATTTTTTCAGGGCTCGTATCGAGCTTTACACCAAGTGCCATCAAGACATCAGCCGACCCGGATCTGGACGACAGGGCGCGGTTCCCGTGTTTGGCCACCTTCAAGCCTGCACCCGCCGCCACAAATGCTGCACAGGTCGAAATATTGAACGAACCCGATGAGTCCCCACCCGTGCCTACAATATCTATGGCATCGGCGGGGGCGTTCACGCGCAGCATCTTTTCGCGCATCACGGTCACAGCACCAGCGAGTTCATCCACGGTTTCACCGCGCACACGCAGTGCCATGAGGAATGCACCGATTTGCGACGGCGTGGCGTCTCCTGACATCAGGATTTGGAAGGCCGCAATGGCTTCCTCCTGTGACAGGCTTCGGCCATCAGCTACTTTTGCAAGCAGGGGTTTGAGGCTGTTCATCGTTTCACACCTGCAAGATCCAGAAAGTTTTTCAGCAGCGCATGGCCGTTTTCGGAGGCTATGCTTTCCGGGTGGAACTGCACGCCATGCACATTCATTGTTTTATGTTGCAGCCCCATGATCAAGCCATCTGTTTCCGCCGTGATTTCAAGTTCCGCCGGAAGCGTTGCCCTGTCAACCACGAGAGAGTGATAGCGCGTTGCGACAAAATCCTGCCCCAGCCCCTTGAACACGCCGGCATCGCTGTGATGAACTGCCGATACTTTGCCATGCATTTGCGAAGGCGCACGCACCACATCACCACCAAAAGCCTCACCAATCGCCTGCAAACCGAGGCACACCCCAAACACCGGAATTTTCCCCGAAGCTTGCCTGATCAGGTCAATGATGATGCCTGCCTGCGAGGGAACACCGGGACCCGGCGAAATCACAATGGCTTCGGGCCGTGATGACATTACTTGACCAACACTGATCTTGTCATTGCGATGTACCACGGTTTCAGCGCCAAGCTCACCGAGGTAATGATAGAGGTTCCACGTGAAGCTGTCGTAATTGTCGATGAGGATGATCATTGCCCCCTCCCGGCGCGGCCTGCAAATCGCACGGCTTCCTCGGCGGCCCGGAACAGGGCTTTGGCCTTGTTGATACACTCCACATGCTCGTTTTCCGGCACCGAATCTGCCACCACGCCTGCACCCGCCTGCACATACATTTTGCCGTCCTTGACAATGGCGGTACGCAATACAATGCAGGTGTCCATTTCACCATCGGCGGAGAAATACCCCACGCAACCCGCGTAGACTCCCCGCTTCTGCTTTTCCAGCTCATCAATGATCTGCATGGCGCGCACCTTGGGCGCACCCGATACCGTCCCTGCCGGGAAGCCTGCCACCAGAGCATCAATCACGTCATGCTTCTTGTCCAGGCGTCCTTCAACGTTGGACACGATGTGCATCACCTGACTGTAATATTCGAGAATGAACTTGTCGGTGACTTTGACTGAGCCAATCTCCGCCACACGGCCCACATCGTTTCGTCCAAGGTCGAGCAACATCAAATGTTCGGCGCGCTCCTTTGGATCAGCCAGCAATTCATCTGCCAATTCCTTGTCGCGTGTCGGTGTGGCACCTCTGGGACGAGTGCCTGCAATCGGCCGTATCGACACCTTGCCATCGCGCACCCGCACCAGGATTTCCGGGCTTGAACCCACGACGGCAAAGCTGTCGAAGTTCAGATAATACAGAAACGGCGAGGGGTTCACCCGCCGCAACGAACGATACAGCGAAAACGGCGGCAGCGTGAATTCGGTTTCAAAACGCTGCGACAACACCACTTGGAAAATATCACCTGCCGCAATGTATTCCTTCGCCTTCAACACCATCGCCTTATACTCGTCAGGCGAGGTGTTTGACGTCTGCGGTTTGATTGGCAAGGTGTCCGCCTCGCGCAAGGTCATGTCAAGTGGCCGGTCGAGCGCGTCAACAATTTCAGCAATGCGCTCTGTTGCGCGAACATAAGCTGCCTTGGCCGTAACAGTCTTATCAACATAGACGGGCGTCGTCACCGCCACTTCGTCTTTTACGCTGTCAAATATCGCCATCACCGTCGGGCGTATCATCATGCCGTCGGGCAGGCCCAGAACATCGGGGTTTTGGTCCGGCAGGTGCTCCATCCAGCGCACGGCATCATAGCCCAGATAGCCAAACACACCCGCAGCCATGGGAGGCGCGTCTTCCGGCAGCCTGATTTTGCTTGCCGCCAACAATGTGCGAAGTGCGGTCAGCGGTTCCTGGTCCAAGGCTTCAAACGGACCATCAGGATCCACCAAGGCTTTCCGGTTGATTGAAGCCTCGTTCCCCACAACTTTCCAGATCACATCGGGATGCATGCCGATGATAGAATAGCGACCGCGCACAGCCCCGCCTTCAACTGACTCCAGCAGGAATGAATAGCGTGCATTGCGCGACAGCTTGAGCATGGCCGACACCGGCGTTTCAAGATCAGCCACCAGTCGGTGCAACACAATTTGCGGCTCGCCGCGCTCATAAGCGGCCGAGAAGGCGTCAAAGTTCGGGGAGACGGTCATGTCCTTGGTCCTGAATGAAAAAGCGCAAAGATCACTGCGACGGCGTCGCTCCGCTGATCTTTTGCCACATCTCATCATTCATTTTTACAGCCGCACCAGCCCTCGAGGATTTCAGATAGCTGTCCAGAAGGTCGCTGCCCAAGCCCTGTTTTGCAAGATCAGCAACCTCTTTCGCACCCGCCGTGGCACTGCCCGCTGGTACATTCACCTTTGACACTTCAATGATGCGGGCGGACTTGCCGTCACCTTCGAGGGCCCAGGTCAGTGATTTTTCGCTGACACTGAACAAGGCAAGCGTTGCAATGCCGTCAAACTCCTCAGATGTGGCGTTGCGTTTCAATCCCGTCACCGCTTTTATGGTGCCGTTGATTTCCGTCGCAATGGTTTCCAACTTTGTGTTTGACCCAGCTTTGGCAACAATGGCCTTTGCCTTGTCGCCGGCGAGTGTGCGAAGTTTTGCAGCAACCCAATCGGCTTTAACCTGATCCTTGACTTGATCCAGAGGCTTGACGGCTGATGGAACAACTTCGCGCACACTGTACCACACATAGCCGTTGTTCACCTGCAACGCATCCGTATCAAGCCCTACATCACTGGCAAATACGGCCTTTAAAAGTTCGTCTTGCGCAGGCAGGGCCACCTGCTGCCCGGTTTTGTCGAGGCCTGCTGAACTGACGGCGGGAACCACGATGACAGAAATCCCGGCCTTCGCAGCGATGTCCTCAAATGAAGTCTGCTGCGCCCGCGCGTCTTCAACGGCTTCATACACCGTCTGGATCTGGTCTTGTGCCTTTTGCAACTGCAAGCGTTGTTTCAGCACCGGGGTGATATCAGCCAATGTCGGCTGATGCTCTGCGACAACCTTTACAGCTTTCAGCACAGCCGTATTCAGCGACCCTGCGACCGGAGCGCTGACCGTACCTTCCTTGAGGGAAAAAGCGGCATCAGCAATTTTTTCGTCAAGGAAATCGGATTTGACGCTGCCGTTGAATGTAATGTCTTTTGGCTTCTGGCCAAGTTCACCGGCAATCTTGGTGATGTCTTCGCCTGCATCTATCCGCAGTTTGGCTTTTGTGGCGGCTGCCACATCGGCAAACGACACCTGGATGATATCGCGTTTCTCGGGCACAAAATATTCCGTCTTGAAGGTGTTGTAACCGTCCGACAATTCCTGGTCGGTGATCTGGATTTTCGCTGTGAGGTCGGCAGGATCAACTTTCATGATGACAACAGAACGGTATTCGGGGGCGGTGTAGGCAACAGGCGTTGACTCATATTGCGACTTCAGGTCCGCATCCGTTGGAACCTGCACATCCGTATCTGTCACACTGAAGGTCACATAACGCCCGTCTCGTGTTTCATCACGATAGCGCGACAATGCATCCAGCATCGTGCGGGGCAGGGTGATGTTTTCGCCGGCAACTCCCGTCAGCGTTTGCTGCAGGACATCTGAATTGCGCTGCGCAAAATAGGCTTCCTCACTGTAGCCATTGCTCCGAAGCAGGCTTTGGAAAATGTTGACGTCAAACTGGCCCGAACTGTTCTGGAACATTTGTTCCTGTTGCACGGCAGCTGCAACGGCCTTGTTGCCAATCACAATGCCAAGGCGGTCCGCCTGGGCATCAATTGATGCTTGGGAAATCATGCGATCCAGCACCTGCTTGTCCAGCCCGATTTTGCGGGCTTCTTCGAGGGTCACATTGGTATCTGTCTGCTTGCCAAACTGCTGCATGGTCCGCTTGAGTTCGTTCTGGTAGGCCTCCCCGGTAATGGTCTTGTTGGCAACCGTCACCAGGTCTTGTTTGAACAACCCGTTGATGGTGGCGGAAATGTCCATGGAAGACACCCCAAGCAAGGCGAATACCACCATCACCAGGCCGAGCAGTATTTTGGCTATCCATGTTTTTGCGCCATTGCGCAGGGCTTCCATCATGATTGGTATTCCTTCGGTCCAAAAAGCGCACCGTGGATTCGTGTCACGGCGCAAAGCATCAGTCCGCCTCATAATACGGAGGCTGGCCCGCCGCTGCAAGCCAAGGATACGTCACAGTTTCCGCTTTCGCCAGCCTGCACGGGCGGCTATGGGACCACGGGAAACCATAATCTGAGGGCAAAACATGTCACATTCCATCAAACCACTTGTTGCCGGAAACTGGAAAATGAATGGCTCCACTGCGATGTTGCGCGAGCCACGCCTGCTTGCAGGCATGATGCGGGGGGTGAAGACCAAGTGCGATATTCTGGTTTGCCCGCCTGCAATCCTCACCCGCCGGATCCGTGGTGTGCTTGCAGGCTCCAAAATCAAGATTGGCGGACAAGACTGCCATGTTGCCGTGTCAGGTGCCCACACGGGCGATATTTCAGCCGAAATGCTGATGGATGCGGGTGCAACCCATGTGATCGTCGGTCACTCCGAGCGCCGTACCAACCACAAGGAAACCGACGCAACGGTAGCCGCGAAAGCCAAAGCCGCGCATCGTGCAGGGCTGGTGGCCATCATCTGCATCGGTGAAACCTTGGACCAGCGCAAGGCTGGACAAACACTTTCGGTCTTGTCGGACCAGCTTAAAGGCTCAATCCCAGAAGGTTCAACCGCTGCCAATACGGTCATTGCCTATGAACCTGTCTGGGCCATCGGCACGGGGTTGACGGCATCAACCGCCGAAGTGGCGGAAGCCCACACCCATGTGCGCAACGATATTGCAAAAATCATGGGCGAAGAAGGACCAAAGACCCGTATCCTCTATGGCGGGTCGGTAAAGCCGTCAAATGCTGTGGAACTGATGGGTGCGGCCAATGTCAACGGCGCGCTGGTCGGCGGGGCAAGTTTGAAAGCGGCAGATTTCATTGGGATTATAAAGGCCTACATGTAACCAATGACCACCTTGCGCCCGCCTTGCTTCACCCCCATTTAAACGCTAAAGCGCGACCAACAACATCGGATTTAAAATGCAAAACCTGCTTCTCGTCATTCACCTCATCGTCGCAGTCGTCCTCATCGGGGCGATCTTGCTTCAGCGTTCCGAGGGTGGGGCCTTGGGTATTGGTGGTTCGGGCGGCGGCGGCGGCAGTCTGTTTTCAGCGCGTGGCGTCGGCAATGGCTTGACACGGTTGACCGCCATTCTGGCCGTATGTTTTTTTGCAACGTCCATTGGTCTGACATTGCTGGCCACGCGAACTGGCACAACCAAATCGGTTTTTGATGCAGCTCCGGCGGGTCAGACAACTCCGGTCCCATCGGGCGAAATTCCACTGCCAAATCTTGGTCAGCAGACACCCGCCAAACCTGCGGCTCCGGCAGCACCTGTAAACTGATCGCCCTGATCGGTGCTGTCCACAGGCGTTTAAATATAGTTTGATTCAGCGCTTCGAATCGTCGCGTCACGCAGATAGAAGAGGCTCCCATGGCGCGTTACATCTTTATCACTGGCGGCGTGGTGTCTTCCCTCGGAAAAGGCCTCGCCGCCGCAGCACTGGCTGCCGTATTGCAATCCCGTGGCTTCAGGGTGCGCATTCGCAAACTTGACCCTTATCTCAACGTCGATCCCGGCACCATGAGCCCGTATCAGCACGGCGAAGTCTTTGTCACCGACGACGGAGCGGAAACCGACCTTGACCTTGGTCACTACGAACGCTTTACGGGGCGTCATGCCACCAAAGATGACAACATCACCACAGGGCGCATCTATCAGGACATCATTGCCAAGGAACGCCGTGGCGATTTTCTCGGTGGCACCGTACAGGTGATTCCGCATGTCACCGACGCGATCAAGGACTTCATCGGCTCCGGCAATGACGAATTTGATTTTGTGCTTGTCGAAATTGGCGGCACCGTCGGTGACATTGAAGGCTTGCCCTTCCTCGAAGCCATCCGTCAGTATGGCCAGGAATCACCACGTGGCAGTTGCATCTTCATTCATCTGACGTTGCTGCCCTGGATACCCACGGCAGGTGAACTCAAAACCAAACCGACACAGCATTCGGTGAAGGAACTGCGTTCAATCGGCATCCAGCCCGACATTCTGCTGTGCCGTGCCGACCGCGAAATTCCCTTGAATGAGCGAAAGAAAATAGCGCTGTTTTGCAACGTGCGCCCGTCTGCGGTGATCCAGGCTCTCGACGTTGCCTCGATCTATGACGTGCCTCGCGCCTACCACGCTGAAGGTCTGGACCAGGAAGTGTTGGACGCATTTGGCATTGTCGATGCAAAGCAGCCCGACCTTTCGGTGTGGAACGACATCATGCACCGCATCACCCAGCCGGAAGGCGAAGTGACGATTGCAGTTGTGGGTAAATACACAGGTCTGCTCGACGCCTACAAATCTTTGAAAGAAGCGCTCATTCACGGCGGCATTGCCAACAATGTGAAAGTCAATCTGCAATGGATTGAATCGGAAGTCTTCGAGAACGAAGATCCGGCACCCTTTCTCGAAGGCGTTCACGGCATCATAGTGCCCGGTGGATTTGGTGAGCGTGGTGCCGAAGGAAAAATTAAAGCTGCAACTTTCGCCCGCACCCGCAATGTGCCCTATTTCGGCATATGTTTTGGCATGCAGATGGCCTGCATCGAAGCGGCACGAAACCTGTGCGGTATCACTGACGCCAGTTCAACCGAATTCGGCGCGACCAAACAACCTGTCGTCGGCACCATGAAAGAATGGATGAAGGGCAACGAAATCGAAATCCGCGCATCCGGTGGCGATTTGGGTGGCACCATGCGTTTGGGCGCCTATAACGCAACACTTGAAAAAGGCAGTCATATCGCCGAAATCTACGGCGACACGCACATCTCCGAGCGCCATCGCCACCGCTATGAAGTCAACACCACCTATCGCGCGCAACTCGAAAAAGCCGGACTGAAATTCGCTGGCATGTCACCCGACGGGTTGTTGCCGGAAACAGTTGAGTATACCGATCACCCCTGGTTCATCGGTGTGCAATACCATCCCGAACTGAAATCAAAACCCTTCGAACCGCATCCACTGTTTGCTTCATTCATTGAAGCCGCCGTCGTCCAAAGCCGGTTGGTGTGACGGCACGACTGGTCATTCGTTTTTTTCTGGCAGCACTTCTGCTGCTGGCTTTTTTTGTTCCAGCCCAGGCTTATGATGAAGCCAAGCTCAAGGACGCTGAACGGCTTGCCCTGCTGTTGCAGGCGCAGTTGCGCGGCGTTGCTGGCCGCATTGACGGGGGTACGCTGCAAGACGATGCCTTGGCCGCACAGCGCACCACGCTGGAGAAAATACGTTCAGCCGCAGGTGTAGGTGCTGACAATGCATCAGGCCCCCTCAATGAAATTGCCACGCAGGTTCAAGGCTTGGGTCCGCCACCGGAAACGGCTGTGCCTGAAACAGTCAGCATTGCGACCCAGCGCAAAGAACTGAACACCCAACTTGCCAGAGTAACGGCTGCACAAAAACAATTTGTCCTCGTCGGGCTGGAAGCAGATCAGGTTTTGGCACGCCTGACCAATGTGCAGCGCAGCCAGTTTCTGCAACGCATCTTCAAGGCCGACAAGTCGATTCTGAGCCCATCGCTGTGGGCCAGCACGTGGGACGGTGCTGCGCTTTTGCAAAACCGCGTCAACAACATTTTCACTGAAGGCGTAAATGATGCGCAGGGGCGCACCAGTCTTTCAGGCTTTTTGTTGTTGCCCGTTGGCCTGTTTGCAATCGGCCTGTTGTTGTTCAGGCTGTTGCCTTCACTTGCAACTCGTTTCGGTTTCACTGATTCCGATGGCACCGGCCAAGTACCATCAGGACTGTCGAAGCTCTGGCATGTCATCTGGGGTTATTCGAAATACCTGCTTTTGCTTTTTGCCATCATGTTGCTGTTCAGGGCGACTTTGGATGTGACAGGCTATCTCACCGCCCCAATCACAAATCTTCTGAACGTCTTTCTGAATGCCATACGACCCGCACTGCTATACGGCGGGCTGATCTACTTTGTCGCCTCGCCGCGCGATGCTGCATGGCGGTTGGTTGCCATCAAAGACACCGCCGCCCGCCTTCTCGTCGTGCTGATTGGCGCTGCCTATGTCATCTACGGGTTTGGCGACCAGATATCGTCGTTTGCCTCGTCAATAAATCTGCCCGTCAGTTTTGCTGTGGGACAATCGGCTTTTTCGGCGCTTATGCTTATTGCCTTGATCGGGGTCGGCCTTGTCATTGTCCGGCGTGAAGCGGGCAAGGATCTGGCAGGGCAGGGCACGCCCTATTTCCTGACGTGGTTCGTGAATTTCATGGCGCTGTGGTGGCTGCTGCTGATTATTGCGGGTCTGGCCCTTCTCTTCGGCTTTATTGCCCTTTCATATTTTATCGCGGGTAACCTGCTGGACACGGCTATTCTTGTAGTGGCGCTCGGAATTGTTCACGCCTTTACCGATGCCCTGTCTGGTGCCGCATTGGAGCCGCATTCGCGGACGGGCCACACCATCCGCCGTATCACGCAATGGAGCGAACCCGGCATTCAAAGGGTGGTGCTGGCACTTCGTACTTTGGCCGATGCGTTGCTGGTGATTGTTGGAATACTGTCCCTCTTTGCACTGTGGACGGTGGTACTGTTTGACGTCTCAAGTTTCATGAAGGGGTTGAGCCAAGGCATTCCAATCGGCAACATCAACATTTCGCCCAAAGCCCTGGCGATTGCATTTGCCGTGTTGGCCGTGGGCTTTACTGCCACAAAATACGTAACCCAATGGCTGGACCGCCGCGTGCTCGCCGACACGCAACTGGACAAAGGTGTACAAAACTCGCTCCGCGCCATGGCGGGTTATACGGGTTACAGTCTTGCCGGTCTTTTTGCATTGAGTGCAGCGGGCCTGGATTTTTCCAGCCTTGCCATTGTGTTTGGTGCCTTGGGCGTTGGTATCGGTCTTGGTCTTCAATCCATCACCAACAACTTCGTGTCGGGCCTCATTCTTCTGGCTGAGCGGCCTGTGCGGGTGGGTGACTGGGTGGTCACCACGGCGGGCGAAGGCATTGTCAAAAAGATCAATGTGCGGTCCACAGAGATTGAGACATTTGACAGCTGCACGATCATCGTGCCGAACTCGAACCTGATTTCAGGTGCGGTCAAGAATTGGACGCATCGCGACAGTGTCGGTCGCTTCGGCGTCACTGTTGCCTTTGCGCATGACATAGATGCAGAAGTGACCCGCAAACAACTGCTCGGCATCTTGCAGGACCATACGAAAATCATGCGGCATCCACCGCCAACAGTGCAGCTCACGCAAATTCATCATCAGGGTCTGGAATTTGATTTGCACGGCCATGTGCGCGATGTGTTTGAAGCAGCACAGGTTTCAAGTGACATACGAATGGCCATTGTCGCAGCGTTCCCCGCCGCCAGTTTTGCCAACACATTGCCGCCGCCACCACCGCAAGAACCAGTGAAAGTCCGTAAGTCATGACAACAGCGACAGATCAATTCGGTTCATCACCGATGCTCAAACTTTTGCACCTGAAGGTTACCGCTGTGGGCGATGGCACGGCCACCGTGACTGCTGAACCAGACCCGAAATTTGAAAACCAGATGGGCCGCATGCACGGTGGCTACGTCGCAACCTTGATCGACACGGTGATGGGTCGCGCAGTGATGACAAAATTGCCGGATGACACAGGCTTTGGCACCATTGATCTCAACGTCAAATTTGTCCGCAAGATAGATATGGACACAGGTTTGCTGACAGCCACAGCACATGTTGTTCACGCGGGCCGCACCATGTTTACCGTTGAGGCGAAAGTTGCAGACAGCAACGGCAAGCTTTATGCTCACGGCTCGGGCACATTTCTGGTTTATCCAAAGTAAGACACATGAACAACATCGTTACCATCGGCAACACCCGTTTCGGCAATCACTTGCCGCTCAGTTTAATCGCAGGCCCCTGCCAGATGGAAAATCGCGACCACGCATTGATGATGGCAACTGCCCTCAAGGAAATCTGCGCGCGGTTGCATATCGGGCTCGTTTACAAATCATCCTTCGACAAAGCCAACCGCACCAGCCTGAAAGGCACACGGGGTTTGGGGCTGGATAAATCTCTCTCCGTTTTTGACGAGATCAAAACGCAACTTGATTTGCCAGTGCTGACTGATGTGCATGAAATTGATCAATGTGCGCTGCTGTCACCCGTCATCGACGTGCTGCAAATTCCAGCCTTCCTCTGCCGCCAAACCGACCTGCTGGTGGCAGCTGCCACCACCGGTCGTGTTGTCAACATCAAGAAGGGCCAATTCCTCGCCCCATGGGACATGAAGAATGTGGCCGCCAAAGTTACCGATAGCGGCAACCCGAATGTGATGTTGACTGAACGCGGCGCAAGCTTTGGCTACAACACACTTGTTTCAGACATGTGTTCATTGCCGATCATGGCCGAAACCGGTGCACCTGTGATATTTGACGGAACCCATTCTGTGCAACAGCCAGGTGGGCAGGGCACGTCATCTGGTGGTGACAGGCGCATGGTACCGGTGTTGTCACGCGCTGCAGTGGCAGTTGGCGTGGCCGGGGTTTTTATCGAAACTCACAACGACCCCGACAACGCACCATCCGACGGACCGAACATGGTGCCTCTCAATCAACTGGAAGAGTTGTTGAAAAAGCTTCAAGCGCTTGATTGCGTTTCAAAAAGTTAAAACAACCTGTAAATCCCGATTGCAATCGCCAGCAATCCAACAGCAATTGTCAGCAACCGGCTTGGTGCAATGCGCGACAACCAGCCGCCTGCCGCCGCCGCTGGCAGACCGCCCACGACCAGTCCTGCGACCGGATAGGCCACAGAGGTCCAATCCGTTCCGCCTTCCCAATGCCCCACATAAAACGCCACAATATAGCTTGTGAACACTGCGACGCTGACCACAAATTCCGCGAAATTACTTGACCCGATAGCATAGCGCGACGCCACACCGGAGCCCAACAGGCTTGTCGTCACAACTGGCCCCCAACTGCCGCCGATGCCCTCGATCAATCCTCCGGCAAACCCGATCAACCGTTTCCAGGCCGCCGGTAAAATCCGGGGGGATGATCCCTTGTAGCCGCGCCAGATAATCAAACCGCCAACCAGAAACAGATAACCGGTCACCAGTGTCGTCAGAGCTTTGCCTTTCAGACTGGTAAGCAGCAGCATGCCCAAAACCCCACCGAGGCTGCCGAACACCGCAAGCGCAATGACGATGCTCCAGTCCAGATTCTTGTTGATGAAATGCGAAGCCGCCGCCGTGGCGGTGGTAGGAATTTTTGCGGCGTTGACACTTGCTGATACCAAGGCCGGCGCGATGCCCTGGCCCAACAACACCGAAGCCGAGATGATGCCGAAGCCCAGACCCAGTGTTCCATCTATCAGTTGCGCCAAAAAGCCGACAATCGCAAAAGTCCAGAATTCAGTCATGGTCGGCCTTTCATCGCAAAATCAGAATCGACGAGACATTCACGTCAACTACACTGTGGCCGCCACACGCGATTCAGTTCTTATCACTTGACCGTTCACAGAGAAATGAATTCCGCATTCTGTCTTGTCTGATCCCACCCAGCGCCCTGCGCGGGGGTCTTCATCGGTGCCGCCTTGCGTGGTGCAGGGAATGCAGCCAATTGAGCGATAGCCTTGCAACTTCAATGGATGCGAAGGCAGGTGATGCGTGATCATATAATTGGATAAATCAAGCGCAGAGAAACCTGCAAGCGGCTCCAGCTTTATGCGCCCGTCTTGTGCCGTCACGTATTGCAGATCACTACGGGTCGTACCGTGAAAACGCTTCCGGCCTGAGATGATGATATCGAAAGCCGCAAATGCCTTCTGCATCGGCACTGTTTTGCGGAAGTGGCAGCACAGGTCTTTGTCGAACGTGTGCAAAATGCCGTCAGGGTCAACACGGGCAATGTCTTCCAGATCGGGGTGGATGTTTTGCAAATTGGTCAAACCCAGTTCCCGCACGAGCTGATTGCGATATTCAAGTGTTTCGGAAAACAGCTTTTCTGTATCCAGAAACAACACAGGTAAATCCGGCGCAATTTCAGACACCATGTGCAGCAACACAGAAGACTCGGCACCGAAAGACGAAAGCAGTGCGACACGTCCGGGATGGTTTTTGATGGCCGTCGCGATAAGTTGCCGACCTTCGAGGCCTGCATAGCTCTCTACAATAGTGTTCAGGTTTAATAGTGATGCATCATCCGGCATGGGGCTGTTCCTCCCACGCGGCAAAACCCTGGTGGCGCTGCGACCAAACTTCGCGCTCAATGCCAGCACGGTTATAGCCCAGCTGATAGGTCAGCTGCATCTGCTGTGCGGCCTTTTGCCAATCTTCCAGCGAGAAACGATCACCAACCTCAAAACTGTCGACACCCACTTGCAGCATGAACTGCAATTGGTCCGGCAGAATATTGCCCGTGGCGCGAATTTCACCGCGATAACCGTCTAGCCGCAGTTGCCGGGCTTGGCTATATGAGCGGCCATCGGTGAATGCCGGAAAGTTTACGACCACCAAAGCCACTTGGGCGGAGTACGGCGTCAGCGTTCTCTCGTCGGCGTTATTGGGAATGATCACCCCAAGCATTCCGGTGTGGCGAGCCAGCGTGTCCCAGTCACGCTGCAAACGCGCCAGGGAAACAATCACTCGTGCGCCATCGGCAATCGCGTCATCATCAGACACACTGATCCAGGAATCATTGATGAAGCTGTTGTTTTTAAGCAGCGGCATAGAGTGCATCCTTGAAGGGCTGTGGACCAACACGGCGATAGGCTGCAAGAAATTCCTCGCCCGGTTGCCGCAGTTTCACATAGGTGTTGAGAATTTTCTCAATGGCATCAGGGACTTCATCGGCGGCAAAGCCGGGGCCCAAAATACTGCCAATCGAGGCCTTGTCTCCCGATGAACCGCCGAGTGTAATCTGGAAGTATTCTTCGCCTTTTTTATCGAGGCCGAGAATGCCAATGTGACCGACATGGTGGTGCCCGCAGGCATTGATGCAGCCAGAAATATTGATCTTCAACGGGCCATATTTTTCTTGCGTATCCATATCAGCAAATTTTCGCGAAATGGCTTGCGACACGGGGATGGCTCGGGCCGTGGCCAAGGCGCAGTAGTCGAGGCCGGGACAGGCGATGATGTCACCCAGCAAGCCGTAATTTGCGGCACCAAGCTCAGCTTTCACAAGCTGCTGCCAAATGCTGAAAGCATCTTCCAGTTTCACATGCGGCAACACAATGTTCTGGGCATGCGACACACGCAATTCGTCTTGCGAATAGCGCTCTGCCAAATCAGCCATCACGCGCATTTGTTCACCCGTGGCATCGCCAGGAATACCACCTTCGGGCTTCAGCGAAATATTGACGATAGTGTAACCTTCAACCTGATGCGCTGCGAGATTGTTCTTGGCCCAACGCGCAAAATCCTTGTTTTTGAACTTTGCATCTTCGAAGTGCGGCGCAATGCGCGACTGCTTTTCCAATGTCGGCATGGCAAAATACTTTGAGATCCGGGCGAGTTCCCGTGCATCCACCTCCGTGGTCTGCGAGGGGTGGCGCGCATATTCGGCTTCGACTTCCGAGCGGAATTTTTCAGCGCCAATCTCATGCACCAAAATCTTGATGCGGGCCTTGTACTTGTTGTCACGGCGGCCGTAGAGATTATAAACCCGCATGATGGCTTCGATATAGGGGATCAATTGAATTTCCGGCAGGAATTCCCGTACGGTAACTGCAATCATCGGCGTGCGGCCTTGACCACCGCCCACCATGACTTCCCAACCATTTTCACCCTTGTCGTTTTTATGCAAACGCAAACCAATGTCATGTACCTTCACAGCGGCACGATCATTCGGTGCGCCTGTCACCGCAATCTTGAACTTGCGCGGCAGAAACGAAAATTCCGGATGCAGCGAAGACCATTGCCGCAACAACTCACCGATAGGCCGAGGATCGGCAATTTCGTCAGCCGCAGCGCCAGCCCAATGGTCTGTGGTCACATTGCGAATGCAATTGCCTGAGGTTTGAATGCCATGCATTTCAACTTCGGCCAGCGCTTCCAGAATATCAGCAGTGTCTTCCAATTTGATCCAGTTATACTGAATGTTCTGCCGTGTGGTGAAGTGGCCATAGCCACGGTCCCACTTGTCAGCGATGTAGGCGAGGCGGCGCATTTGTTTTGAGGACAAGGTGCCATAAGGAATAGCCACACGCAGCATGTAGGCATGCAGCTGCAAATACAAACCATTCATCAACCGCAAAGGCCGGAATTCTTCTTCCGTCAATTCACCGCTCAAACGGCGGTTGGCCTGGTCGCGGAATTGCGACGTGCGTTGCTGCACAAATGCATGGTCGAATTCGTCGTAGCGATACATGTCTTAATCCTCCACGGCAGCAAATGCGCCCGCCGTTCCTTCTGCCTGTTTGCCCAAATCTGTGCGTATCGTCGGACCCTGCGCACGAATGCGTTCGCGAATATGCAGCGCCCGAAGATTACCGCCAATCCGTTCGGCACCGAATAAATATGCGCCCGTTACCAGGTTGGCCTTTTCATCCGCCTTGGCACGCAGTTCCAATGCGGCTACAGCTTGCGGCTCTTGCGCAAACACCGCATTGTCGATGGCCAGTGCCCACTCGCCGGAACGCGTGAGGAAGACAACGTCCCCGTCGCGCAAACGGTTGGCAGTCATCACTTGACCTTTTTCAGTTGTGCTCACGATACGGCTCTCAATGCTGCTTGTTGGATATCTTCACGGATCGGAAAGGCAACAACCTCTCCCGTGGTTTTTGTTTTGGACAGGCCCACATAAATCAGTGCCGGGCCTTGAATGCCTGCCGCCTGCACAGTGTCCCAAAGGTTGCCAACAGTTGTGTGAAGCACACGTTCATCTTGCCGTGTGCCGTTCTCGATCACGGTCACCGGGGTAGATTGCTTCATGCCGGCATCAAGCAACTGCGCTGAAATGATGCCCGCTGCATGAACCCCCATATAAATGGCCAATACTTGGCCGGGCTTGGCCAGCGCTTTCCAGTCCTGATCGGCAACGCCGGATTCGCTTGAAGCCGTGAGTAAAGTAATCGAACGGTTCTGCCCGCGTTGCGTCAACGGTAATTTCAACGACGCCGCACAGCCCAATGCAGCCGTAATTCCCGGCACCACGTCAACAGCAATATCCTCGGCTTCGAGCGCCGCCTGTTCTTCACCGCCACGGCCAAACACATAAGGGTCACCGCCTTTCAAGCGAACAACGCGCAACCCTTTTTTGGCCTCGGCAATAATGATGGCATTGATTTCAGATTGTTTCGGCGATGGCGCAAAGGGCGTCTTGCCAACAGCAATGCGCACCGCATCACGCCGGGCCATTTCGAGCACACCAGCCGAAACCAGACGGTCGTAAATGATCACGTCGGCTTCCTGCAACATGCGTTGTGCTTTCAGCGTCAACAACTCCGGGTCTCCGGGGCCTGCACCCACAAGCGACACGCGACCCGTTTTGCCAGACAAAACATTGCTCACCGCGTCATGCAGCGCTGACTGAAACCCAACATCATCTCCCGCCACAAACGCGTCCCGTGGTGGACCAAAAAAGAAGTGCTGCCAAAACGCGCGGCGACGGTTGCCATGCGGAATATGCCGCGCCACGCGGTCGCGCATGGTTTGCGCCTTGGCGGCCAAGGCACCGAGTCTGTCCGGCAACATGGCATCAATTTTTGCACGAATGCCCTGGCCCAAAACCGGGGACGTGCCCTCCGTGCCAATCGCAACCACCACAGGGTCGCGGTCCACAATCGATGGAACAATAAAAGTCGAGATATCAGCCTGGTCAACAGCGTTGATCTGAATGCCGCGCGCTTGTGCATCAGCACTGACTGTTGCGTTCAATGCAGTTTCCGAAGAATAGACCAGCTTTGCACCATCCAGCAGCGCAGCATCATAGGTCTTGGCCAACCAGTTCACGCGTGGATTGGCAGCAAGCTCATCATGCAATTCCGCAGCAATCACATCGATTTTCGCATCCGTTTTCAGAAGCAGCCGGATTTTGCGCAAGGCTTCTTCACCGCCGCCCACTACAACCACTCGGGCGTCTTTCAGGTCTACAAAGATCGGAAAATAGCGCATTGCCTCGTTCTCCATTCCAAACGGGCCTTGCCCGCGTTCGCTACATCGTCCACTATAAGCTCATAAAGCCCGTAGCCCATTGACCAAATCCGCAAATTTGATTGATCTGAAGCGCTGTTCGATATAACGAACGATAGTACTACATAAGGAATACTGGAATGTCAACGCGGCGCGGCAAGAAACCTGGGCCCCAATCAAGCAATGATGAGGGGCAGGCCCTGGGAGCCACCATCGCGCGTCTCCGCAAAGCCTATAACATGTCGTTGGGAGAACTCTCCGAACAATCCGGGGTGGCCAAATCCATCATTTCGCAAATCGAACGGAATGAAACCAACCCCACGATTTCAACAGTTGTTCGCTTGTCGAAAGCTTTGGACACCACAATCGACGAAGTGCTGCGCGGTGAAAGCAAGTCGCTGTTCATCGAGCACCAAAGCAAGTCCGGCGTGCCGATTCTTGAGAGCCAGGACGGCCTTTGTCGCCTTGCCATCGCGGGTCCGTTGAACCTGGTGGACTTCTTCCAATGGTACGACTTCCACGCCAAAATCGCAGGTGTGCTGGAATCAAACCCGCATCCGCCAGGAACGGTAGAACACCTCTATCTCGTCACAGGCGAACTTGCGGTCACAACGGGTGGTGAAACAAAAAACGTAAAGCAGGGCGAAACCCTGAGGTTCAAAGCCGACCTGCCGCACAAGATAGTGAATATCGGGCAGGGGGATGCGCATGCGGTGATGATGCTGGCGCTGAGGCAATTGGGAACAGCAAGCTAGGGTGTCTCTGACTGAGCCTGACTCCGTCGGGGCCGTCCCTTGGGCAGTGGCACGCGCGAACTGGTTTCGCTGCGCATTGACAAGCAGGCGCTTGTGGCTTTCAGGGCCGGGGTGGCAGGTGCGGATCAATGACGTGCTGAAACGCAGCGCCAAACGCCACTCAAAGTAGAAAATTTTGGGCAAAATAAAAGGGCCACCTTGCGGCAGCCCTCTGTTAGTCCGGTTTCGCTGTGGCGATTACTTTGCCATTTTGCTTTTGATCAAGCCAATGACGAGTTGCAGCACAATGCCGCCCACGCCTGATGCGGCGAGATTGCCGATCGAGAAGCCGCCACTTGCGGCGCTGGCCAAGGCTGGAATAAGTGCGCCCAGAATGTTGCCGCCAGCAAGGCCGCCAACAGCACCTGCAATGGTGTTGCCCACGGTTCCGAGGCTTGCGTCTTTCATGGCGGCACCACCGACGTTACCGCCAACTGCGCCACCGACGGCCTGAATGATAAGAGGAATAAGTGCTTCCATTTTTAATGCTCCCAAAATGATTCGTGCCCACCCCCGCGGCGGGAACGTCGCCTGCTTAGCAGGTTTGGTGGCAATCACAAACCGGGGCTACTACCTGTGGATTGGGGTGGGTGCTTCGAGGCCCGCAAGTGGGCGGGCACCTCAGCATGAGGGATATCCCTCACCCTGAGGTGCGAGCCCTTGCGAGCCTCGAAGGGCTCGTCGTATCAATAAGCGTTCTCCGACTTCAGCAGCGCCAATGGCGTTTTCGCCAGAATGTAGAGATCGAAACCAATCGACCAGCGGTCAATGTAGTCGAGATCATGCTTCACGCGTTGTTCGATCTTTTCGCGCGTATCAGTCTCGCCGCGCCAACCGTTGATCTGCGCCCAGCCTGTGATGCCGGGTTTGACTTTATGGCGGGCGAAATAGCCATCCACCACTTCATCATACAGCGTGCCTGCGGCTTTTGCCTGGGTCGCATGCGGGCGCGGGCCGACCAAGGATAAGGTTCCCAGAAGCACATTGAACAGCTGCGGCAATTCATCAAGTGAGGTTCTGCGGATGAAGCGGCCGACGCGGGTGACGCGCGGGTCATCCCTGGTCACAAGTTTTGCGGCTCCGGCGTCAGCCATGTCGGTGTACATCGAACGGAATTTGTAGACTTCGACAAGCTGGTTGTTGAAGCCGAAACGCTTCTGCCTGAAAATCACAGGGCCCTTGCTTTCCCATTTCACGGCACAGGCCACCGCCAGCATGACAGGTGCAAGGCCAATGATGGCGGCCAATGTAATGGCGCGGTCGACCATGGATTTCATCACCTGGTCCCATCCCGAAAGCGGGCGCTCGAAAGCCGAAAGCAGCGGCAAATTGCCGAGATAGGTATAAGCAACGCGTGACAGTTTCAGTTTGCCAGCAGCACCACTGATGCGAATATCAACGGGCAGTTCCCAAAGCCGTTTCAAAATCTGCAACATCCGCGTTTCCGCCGACAGCGGAATGGCAACGATGATGAGATTGACATTATGCGCGCGTGCAAAAGGTGCCAGATCAGAGATGGTGCCGAGCTTTTGGTATTTCTGCACAGACTCCGGTGAGCGGTTGTCATAGCGGTCATCAAACAGGCCCAGCACTTCAATGTCTTCCGAGGGGGACTGTTCGAGAAGTTTCAGTGCCTCCTCAGCCGCCTGTCCGCCGCCTACAATGGCAATCCGTGTACGAAACTGTCCGGCCCGTTCCGCTGGTGCCGCCCAGATTTGCGCCACCAGTCGCGTCGCCAGAAAATACGAAGTGGCGAGCACGCACCACAGGCTGGTCCACTGCGGATGCAATTGCAGCAGCGTGAATTTGGAAATGTAGAATGCCAACGTTCCCGCAATGCAGGCGACGGCCGCCGATTTTACTGCCGTCAGCAGGCCATTGGCCCAGACCCGCGGCACATAAAGCCCAAGCCCGCGAAGACCAAGCAAACTGGCAAAAGCCACCATCAGGGAAAAGCAACCCACAGCTTCGGGGTGACCGGGCTTTGCCAGAAAGGTGGCAAGCAGCAATGCGCCCGCAGACAGCACAACGAAGTCAGTGGCCTTCGCCAACCGCTTCACCACTTCAGCATCAATCGTCCGTATTGCCATCACACCCGTCCCAAAGCGCACCCCTGCGCATCAAATGCAATGTGCCGCAACCGGCTTTCACAATATTAAAGTGTCGGGTGATGATTGTTGCTGTGCTGAACCATGGGTTCACGGATTGGGTAAATGTGGAGTGAATTTTCAACACACTTGGGCTATCCCGTCAGCACTGGTTGCGAATGAGAGCCGTATCGTAGGGAATGAAAAAAATTCTGACACTTATCGCTGTGGTTCTGGTTGTGGGTGGTCTCACCTTCCATTTCGCCGCCCTTGACGCATTCAATCTGCTGGTCCCGAAGGACCAGGACAGCATCCTCTGGCAACAGGACATGGCCTATGGCCCGGACCCCCGCCAGAAACTTGATATCTACATGCCGCGTGAACACCAGGGGCCCGTGCCCATCGTGGTATTCGTGCACGGTGGTTCCTGGGCAGAAGGCAACAAGCGCGGCTATGGCTTTGTGGGCCGTGCGCTTGCAGCGCAAGGCTTCATGACCATGGTGATCAACTATCGCCTGCACCCCGAGCATCAGTATCCCGCCTTCGTCGAGGACGTTGCAACGGCCCTGCGCTGGGCCGCCGACAACGGCAAAAACCTGGGCGGCAATCCTGACAAGCTGTTCGCCATGGGCCATTCCGCTGGAGCCTATAACATTGCCTTGGCTGTGCTGGACATACGCTACGCGGCAACCCGCCCGAAACTTGCAGGCGTCGTCACCCTGGCCGGACCGTTCGATTTTCTGCCGCTCGATTCGAAAACCACCATCAAGGTGTTTGGTGAAGTCCGTGATCTCCCGTCCACCCAACCCGTCAATCAAGTGGCGAAAGATGCACCACCGTTTCTGATTTTGCACGGCAGCAAAGACACAACCGTATTCCCAAGAAACGCGGTGGCACTTGACAACGCCTTGAAAGCCATGGGCGCGTTATCAAACCTGAAATTCTACGAAGGCGTCAGCCACGTTGGCATATTGCTGGCTATCGCAAAACCATTCCGCAAAACAACGGTGCTGGAGGATGCTGTGATGTTTATGCGGGGGAATTGAAGGGCGGATGAGGCCCCTTCGACTACAAATACCGCTCCAAAATCCCCCAAGCCTCATCATAGTGATCCACCATATGCGTCGGATCAAACGCCCGCACATGCTGCGGAGTATAACCAAATGTCACCGCCAGAACCGGCACAGCCGCATTCTGCGCTGTGCGAATATCCGTCTCACTGTCCCCCACCATCAAGGCGTGCCCTGGATCAACACCGAGCCGCGCAATCGCCTCGAACAAAGGCGCCGGATCAGGCTTCATCACAGGCAATGTATCACCTCCCACCAATGATCCAAACCGCTGCATCATCCCCAGTTCCGTGAGTAACTTCCGGGACAGCCCTTCCACCTTGTTGGTGCAAACACCCAACTTCAAACCGGAAGCCTGCGCCTTGTCCAAAACCGCAATCAGCCCGTCAAACACCACGCTGTGGTCGGCTATGTTGTCACCATAATACTCAAGAAATTTTCCGTGCAACATGTTGAGTGTCGCTTGATCCACTGGTTCACCCGTGGCGGCCACACCACGCTCAATCAGGTTCATCGCCCCATGGCCGACAAAAGTCCGCAGTTCCTGCATGCCTATGGAGTGCCGCCCGATCAGGGCCAGCACATGGTTGGTCGCTGCATGTAAATCCGGTGCGGTGTCCACCAGCGTTCCATCAAGGTCAAAAATCAGGGCTTTCAGGGTCATCTGGTCACGCAATTCTGGCTGGTTGGTTTTCGGGCTTTGCCTGTGCTAGACCGCGCCCACATTTAGTGGAGTTGATCATGGACGTTCGCAAAACCCAGGCCCTTGCCGACATATTGAAAGACAAGAGTCTTCTCAAGGACAAATGCTATATCAACGGCGCATGGGTATCAGGCACAGCCTCGATCGACGTGACCAACCCGGTGGACGAGCGTGTTATCGCCTCAGTTCCACGCTTGGGAACGAGGGAAACCCGCACTGCCATTGAAGCCGCAGAAAAAGCCCAAAAACTCTGGGCCAAGAAAACCGCCAAGGACCGCGCCATCATCCTCCGGAAATGGTTCACCTTGATGATGGAAAACCAGGAAGATCTCGCACAAATCCTGACGGCAGAGCAGGGCAAGCCCTTGGCCGAATCGCGTGGCGAAATCGCCTACGGTGCCAGCTTCATTGAATGGTTCGCCGAAGAAGCCCGCCGCGTTTACGGTGAAATCCTGCAAGTGCCATTTCCCAATGGCCGGGGCGTTGTCATCAAGCAGCCCGTGGGCGTTATTGCCTGCATAACCCCGTGGAACTTCCCCAATGCCATGATCACCCGGAAAGCCGGTGCAGCTCTCGCCGCAGGCTGCGCCATGGTGGTGAAACCCGCTGGCGAAACGCCACTCTCTGCTCTTGCCATGGCCGAACTCGGCGCACGTGCCGGCATTCCCGCTGGCGTGTTTTCAGTGATCACAGGTTCCGCCAAAGACATCGGTGCCGAGATGACAGCAAACCCCATCGTCCGTGGACTGACGTTTACCGGCTCCACCGAAATCGGCCGCCTGCTCATGGCCCAATGCGCACCCACCATCAAGAAGATGGGACTTGAATTGGGCGGCAACGCGCCCTTCATCGTGTTCGATGACGCTGACCTTGATGCAGCAGTGGCCGGTGCCATGGCCTCCAAATACCGCAACAACGGCCAGACCTGCGTTTGCGCCAACAGGCTCTATGTGCAGGAAGGCGTTTACGACGCGTTTGCCGAAAAACTCACCATCGCCGTCAGCAAATTGAAAGTCGGCAACGGCGTTGAAGACGGCATTACCACAGGCCCGCTGATCAACCCCGCCGCCGTGAAAAAAGTTGAAGAACACATCGCCGACGCCGTGTCGAAAGGTGGCAAGATCACCGCTGGCGGCAAGGCGCTGGGCGGCAATTTCTTTGAACCCACCATCATCACAGGCGTCACTGCCGACATGGCTGTGGCCCGCGAAGAAACCTTCGGCCCCGTGGCCCCCCTGTTTAAATTCAAAACTGAAGAAGAGGTCATAACCGCAGCAAATAACACCGAATTCGGCCTTGCCTGTTATTTCTACAGCCGCGACATTGGCCGCATCTGGCGCGTGGGTGAAGCGCTGGAATATGGCATGATCGGCATCAACGAAGGCATCATTTCCACTGCCGAAGCCCCCTTCGGCGGCATGAAAGAATCAGGCCTTGGCCGCGAAGGATCCAGCCACGGCATGGAAGAATATCTGGAAGTCAAATATATGCTGATGGGAGGTCTCAACACGTGAGCAAGGCACCAAAATCAACCGCCGACGACATGAAAAAAGCCGCGGCCCTCGCCGTGTTGCCAAAGATTGTCGATGGCATGAAGGTGGGACTGGGCACAGGTTCAACCGCCAATCACTTCATCCACGCCCTCGCTGAAAAGGTGAAAGCCGGATTGAAAGTGGAATGCGTGCCAACCTCCGAAGCCACAGCAAAACTGGCGCAGTCCCTCGGCCTGAAACTGACAACGCTGGAAGACCACCCCTTCCTCGACATCACTGTCGATGGCGCTGATGAAATTGACAGCGACTTCCGCGTCATCAAAGGCGGAGGCGGCGCATTGCTGATCGAAAAAATTGTGGCCTCATCGTCAAAGTTCATGGTGGTGATTGCCGATGAATCAAAGCTGGTGAAGAAGCTCGGCAAGTTCCCGCTGCCCGTGGAAATCATCGGCTTCGGCGTCAAGGCCACAGCCTGGAAAATCGAGCGCGTCTATAAATCCCTCGGCATGGACGTGGACATGAAACTGCGCGCAAAAGACGGAAAAGCCTTTCGCACCGACTCCGGCAACTGCATCATCGACTGCTCAACAACAGCGCTGAAAGAACCAGAAAAACTGGAATACGCCCTCAACAATCTCCCCGGCGTGGTCAACAACGGCCTCTTCATCGGTATCAGCGGCGTAGCCTACATCGGCCGCTCCAACGGCAAGGTAGATGAGTTGTTGAAGGGGTGAAAATCGCGTGTCGGCCCCAAACGACTCCGACGTCCCGCGTGAAAGCAAAAACACAATGACCCACGACTACGATCTCTTCGTCATCGGCGCAGGCTCCGGCGGCGTCCGCGCCGCCCGCATCGCGGCCAAACACGGCGCTAAAGTCGCCATCGCCGAAGAATTCCGCGTCGGCGGGACCTGTGTCATCCGCGGCTGCGTTCCCAAAAAACTCCTCGTCTACGCCTCAAAATTCGCCGAGGAATTTGAAGACGCCGTAGGCTTCGGCTGGACCTCGGAAAAAGTCTCTTTCGACTGGCAAACCCTGATCGACAACAAGGACAAGGAAATCGACCGTCTAAACCAGGCCTATATCCGCAACCTGACCGCAGCAGGTGCCGAACTCATCGAAGAACGCGCCACACTGGTGGACGGGCACGCAGTGCAACTTGCATCAGGCCGCAAGGTGACGGCGAAATATATCTTGATCGCCACCGGTGCCACCCCCTTCGTGCCGCGCCACATGGCAGGCCACGAACTCGCGATCACGTCGAACGAAGCCTTCCACCTGGAACGCCTGCCGCGCCGCATTGTCATCGTCGGCGGCGGCTATATTGCGGTTGAGTTTGCAGGCATCTTCAACAACCTCGGTGTTGAAACCATTCTGCTCTATCGCGGCGAGCAAATCCTGCGCGGTTTCGACAATGATCTGCGCAACCACCTCGTGGCGGAAATGGAAAAGAAAGGCATCGATATTCGAACCAACTCCGACGTTCAAATCATCGAACGTTCCGGCGATGGTGTGCGAGTCACACTGACTGACGGCGAACGCATCGGCGCTGGCCAGATCATGTATTGCACAGGCCGCATTCCCAACATCGAAGGCTTGGGGTTGGAAAACGTCGGCATCCAGCACACGCCGCACTACGCCATTCCCGTCAACGAATACTCTCAAACCGAAGCGCCATCAATCTACGCCGTGGGCGACGTGACGAACCGCGTCAACCTCACCCCAGTCGCCATCCGCGAAGGCCACGCCTTTGCCGACACAGTCTTCGGCAACAAGCCCACCATAGTTAACCACGGCCTCGTGCCAACCGCCGTATTCTCCCAACCCGAACTCGGCACGGTTGGCCTCACCGAAGAACAGGCAAGCATCAAACACAAAGTCGACATCTACAAAACCTCATTCCGCCCCATGAAGCACACCCTCTCAGGCCGCGACGAACGCATGTTCATGAAACTGGTCGTCGACGCCGAAACCGACATCGTACTGGGCTGCCACATCGCAGGCCCAGACGCAGGCGAAATGGCGCAACTGCTGGGAATCGCCATCACCTGCAAAGCCACCAAAGCGCAATTCGACGCGACCTTGGCGGTGCACCCCACAGCCTCGGAAGAACTGGTGACGATGCGCGAGAAGTGGAAAGGGTGAGGACCTCATCAGCCCTTCGGGCAGCTTCTCCAAGGGAGAAGCGACTCGTTGATGTACCTCCCTTAATGCCTGACCACTTAGGGAGGACTACCACCGAGTCGCTTCTC
>JAYUVC010000183.1:0-27171 GCA_043754325.1 Hyphomicrobiales bacterium | reverse complement strand
GAAAGTCTGGATTCCCGCGTTCGCGGGAATGACGAAAATTTGAGATGCAGTTCAAACTAACCCAGAACCGCCTTAAGTTAGCGCCTATGGGACTTGTTCCGGTAATCCATGGTTCAACAAGGGTGGAGTTATCCTGATAAATCACGCTCTCACCACGATGGATTGCAGGAACAAGTCTGGCAATGACAATGCTTGCTGGTTTTGAACATGCATCATGACTGGTTCAAATGCAAAACGCGCTCACCCGGAGATGAACGCGTCTGCTAGGTCAGGTGTACGGCCCCGTAAGGCCGCAAAACCCGAATTAGACAATAGGTGTCGTGATCTGTGTGCCGAGTGTTGTGAACTTGCTCACAATGGCCCGCGTGATGAATGGCATGGCGGTAACCAGGGCGAGGCCCATGGCGGCAGCGATCAGGCCGTATTCAATGGCGGTGGCACCTGATTCGTCTTTGAGAAACTTGTTCATTTGAAAACTCCAGTTTTACTTACAGCACGCGCTCACTTCAAACTGGGGCATCAGACCCTTCGTCTTGTGAACATGAAAGGAAACTACATCGCGCGAATTAACGGAGCCTGAAAAAATACCTCCGTTTTTCATGCATCTTCCCAAGTCTCACATCTCGCGGTAAATGTGGTAAAGGACTGGATAATCCGGAATGGAAATATGACTGTAGATCTGACTCCATCTGACACTTACCAAGTGACACAACAATCCGCCCGCGTGTTGTTGATCGCCTGTGGAGCGCTGGCACGCGAAATTGTTGACCTGATCGAACGCAACAACTGGCAAGGCATGGACATCCAGTGCCTGCCTGCCAAGTGGCATAACACACCGCAATTCATCGTGCCGGGGGTTCGCGAAAAAATTCGTGCTGCACGTGGTCGCTACGAAAATATTTACGTGCTCTACGGCGATTGTGGCACGGGCGGCCTGCTTGATGCCATGTTGCTGGAGGAGGGAGTTGAACGCATCGAAGGCCCACATTGTTACGCTTTTTTTACCGGCAATTCCGTGTTTGCAAAGCAAGCCGATGACGATATGCGGGTGTTTTATTTGACGGACTACATCGCACGACAGTTCGACAAGCTAATTTGGGAGGGCTTGGGTCTGGACCGTCACCCTGAACTCTTGCCCGATTATTTTCAGCACTACACCACCGTGGTCTATCTTGCTCAAACCAAAGACCCGGAATTGCAACGCAAAGCCGAAGATGCAGCAAGGAGACTGGGGCTGGCCTATGAATACCGCTTCACCGGCTATGGCGAACTCGAAACTGAAATGGCCAAGCGCGCTTAACTGCCTTGCGGCTTTTGATAATCCCCGTCCAAGATCTCGTAATAGTCACCTTTGTCCGCGCAATAAATGTGACCTTCAATTTTCAACTCGGTGGCTCCATCAACCGCACCAGCGGTGATAGAGGTGTACTCGCGCCCGTCACCCTTCCAGAACAACAGCGAACCGCAAGTCCTGCAAAACCCGCGTCCGGCTGACTCGCTCGCGCGATACCATGCAAGCGTTGCGTTGGACGTGAACGTCAAATCCGCATCATCACAAGCCGTGAAGGCACCAAAATGCCCCGACTGTTTCCGGCACTGCGAACAATGGCACCCCACAACCGGGCGCAGGGGACCTCGTATTTCAAAGCTCACGCCACCACACAAACATGATCCGGTTTTCATCACGCAAACTCCTCTTTCAAAGCAGCGATATGGGCAGGCCCAATGCCACAGCAACCCCCAAAAATCGTGACGCCCTGCTGCTGCCAGGTTTTGGCGGAGCCCAGCAATTCCGCAGGTGTGATTTCCGTGAACACCCAGTCCGGCGATTTAAAATATCCACTTTCGGGATAAGCCCCGATTGGCCCGGACCAGCTCTGTTTCAAAATCTCAATCGCAGGCCCCGTATCTTCCGGTGACGAATGCATGATGCAGATCACGTCCGGCTTCAACGCCGCAAGGGCCGGGGCGAAGTTGCTCAGCAACTGGTCACTGCGACCAAAGCCCGCCAATTGTCCGTCCTCGCGTTTCTCAACCGCAATGCCAATCCACACCGGCAAACCCGTGGCAAGTGCAGCCTCACAAGCGAGAATCGCATAGTCAGCATCCCGCATCATTTCCATCATGATCAGATCAACGCCCGCATCCTTTAGTCCCTTGGCCTTCATCGCAAACAGCGCCCGCGCTTCTTCTTCCGGCCATTCAACCGCGAGATCATTGCGATCCGTGCCCAATTGCATGGGCCGCATGGTGGACATGGAACCCGCCACGCACACGTCAGAATCCGCCACCGCCGCCTTCGCAATGGCCACCGCCACAGCATCAATCTTGTTTACATCATCAACCCGCCCGATATGGCTGAAATTGAGCGGACTGGTGGCGTAAGTATTGGCCGTCACAATATCCGCACCCTGCGCAATGTAATCGAGATGCACCTCTTTGACGATGTCGCCATGCGTACCATTGACATCGGCACACCACGTTTCACCACTCATCGGCGCACCCCGGCGCTGAATGTCAGTACCCGTGCCACCATCAAGAATAATGATTTCACCCCTCGCCAATTTCCGCCGGATCACATCATATTTCATTCCAACTCTCCCGCCCGGACCGCCTGAAACGCCCGCATGTGAAACTGCATTTGTCTGGGATGATAAACATGGTCACGGCCCACTGGACAGGCCAACCGCGCCTTGCATCCACCAGTCATGCAATCCTCCCCCGCAACAGACAAAACATGTTGCCCACAAGCGGCAACATCATAACGCACACCGTCAAACGCGCTGACAGGGCAGGCGGAGAGACAAGGCTTGTCCGCACAACTCTCACACGGATGCGCTCCTGCCGAGTTACGCGGCAAATCAAACGCCACCGGAAACAACAAGGCCGCGCGATACGCATGCCACAAGCCATAGTGCGGGTGGATATTCAAACCCAAGGGCGACACATGCCCGGCCCCGGCTTTCCGCGCCCAAGTGAGAAACGGCGGATAAGGCACATCAAACGGATAAACCGCCCGCGCATCAAGCGCAGCCGCCAGAGGATCAACCACAGCCTTGGTCCACGCATCCATGGAAGCAACACGCTCATCCCGCGACGTCGCAAAGCGCCGGAACATGTCCAAGCCCACATTGCCAATCAGAATAGTGAACGGCTGCTCATCAGAAGCAAACCAGCCAAGCGGCGTGAAGCCCTGTGCGCGAATGGCGTTTAAGATCGGATGCTCCACTGCTAAAACCTCGTCATCCCCGCGAAGGCGGGGACCCCGCTAGCCACCAGTACAGCGTGCGCAAAGCGGGGTTCCCGCCTTCGCGGGAATGACGGGGTTGAGAGGTTACTTCCACCGTGGATCCCCCAACCCCATCACCTCACGCGGCAACCGGATATCATGCTTCGCGCGTATCCGTTCATCCACCCCACGCTCAATATACTCCGGATAATACGTCGACAAAATCTCCCGCTTTCTTGCCGCTGCCTTTTCCACAATGTCGGGCTTCCCCGCTTCCACCCATTCCTTCGGGCTCATGCGATTGGCCATATGCGGATAAACATAATCCTTCTGCATCAAACTCAATGTCTGGTTCGACCCCAGATAATGCCCTGGCCCATCAAGGCAAACCTCCCGGATCACATCGACGGACAGCGACTCATCCGTCACCTCAATGCCGCGCACATTGCGGTTGATCGCTCCCAACATGTCATTGTCGATCAGCAGACTTTCCAGACAAAACCCCAGAAGCGATGCATGCATGCCCGCCGATTCATACATGAGATTGATGCCCGTCATCGCCGCAATCCCAGCCGTAACTCCCTTCTCATAACCCGCCTGCATGTCCGGAAGTTTCGAGTCACACATGCCGGAAGCCGACCCCACCGTGAGATCATAAAACTGCCCCATCTGCGCACAGCCCGCCGTGATCAGCGCCTGTTCACCGGAGCCACCCGACATCGACCCCGTGCGCAAATCCGACACAAACGGCCAAGGCCCCCAAATCGCAATCGCACCGGGAACAATGCAGTTGATGTAAACCAACCCCGCCAAACATTCTGCCACCGCCTGCACCACAGTGCCAGCCAAAGCGGCAGGAGACGTCGCCCCCGCCTGCGCCGCCGACAACAACAACACCGGCATGCCACCCCGCGCCGCCGCTTCCAAACAGCGACACGCATCCTCGGCAAACTTCATCGGCGGTACGACAAAACAATTTGACTGCGACACAAACGGCCGCTCCCGCCACTTTTCTTCACTGCCGGCAATCGCATGCAAAATCGTGAGACATTCATCCACATGCGAAGGCTCCACCATCGACGTGCCCACATGCTTCTGCGTTGAAGCAATGCTGGCATACATGGTGTTGATATCAAGGTCATGCCCGGTGATCATGTCCCGCGCGGTAATTGGGCGCTGGAAAAAATGGATGTGCTCACACGTATCCACAATGCGCCCTGCATCATACAAATCCACCAGCAAGGATTCGCGGTAGTGCCGCGTCGCCGGTTCAACAATATGCACAGCCGCACCCGCCGTGCCAAAATAGACCCGTGTACCTGAAGGCTCCATGTCGTGCTTGGGGTCGCGCCCATGCAACACAAAATTCCGCCGTGCCTTGGCAATGGTGTCTTCAACCAAAGCAGGCGGAATGCACAAGCGTCCCCGCTCATTCATCCAGCAGCCACGCGCCGTCATCGCTTCCACACAAGACGGAATCGCACTGCCCAAACCCACAGTCTCCAACAACTGCAAAGCCGCCCGGTGAATGCGCTCCATCTCCGTCTGCTTCAGCGGCTTGTACTGCCCGCCTTTCATGCCCGGACGAACCGCCGTATGTTCCGCCGTCAAAGGTGCCGACCGCATGGCCCGCCGCGCATCACGTCCACCGCGGCGTTTGGAAAGATCTTCAACAAGGCTCATGTGCGTGCTCCAGAATTCAACTCAGGCCCTCACCCGCGTCGCTTTGCTCCGCGACCTCTCCCGCAAGCGGGAGAGGTGAACAACCTTCACTTCTCCCGCTTGCGGGAGAAGGTGGATCGCGCAAAGCGCGAGACGGATGAGGGTCTTTTTCAAACCCACACTCTGCCCAACAACCCGTCCCCCCGCCAGCGCCAATCTCACCCCACACACCGCAAATAAATCTCACCACCCCAGCCATTTCCCCTATGATATCACGCCATATCCAACCCCCATGGTGAACCAACTTGGCCAAACGCGATCTCCCCCCTCTCCGCGCCCTCACCGCCTTCGAAGCCGCAGCCCGCCTCGGCTCCTTCCGCGCTGCCGCCACTGAACTCGGCATCACCCGCTCCGCCGTCAGCCACCAGGTGAAACTCCTCGAAGACCGCATGGGCCTCACGCTTTTTCGCCGTGACGCCCGCCGCGCCGAACTCACCACCGTCGGCCAATCCTATTTCCCCACCATCAAAGACGCCTTCGACATGATCGATGCCCACACCAAAGCCGTCAAACCTTCCGCTCATGACAATGAACTCACCATCCAAGTCTACGTCACCGTGGCACTCAAATGGCTCATCCCCCGCTTGCATGATTTTGAGCGCCGCTTTCCTGACATGAAAGTGCGCCTCTCCACCTCCTACATCGACTGGGATTTTGACGAGCGCAATGTCGACGTGGGCGTGGTTCTCGCCCGCAACAAATCACCTGAACATTATTATGCTCCGCTGTTCCAATCCATGCTGGTGCCCGTCTGCTCACCCAAACTCATGCAAGGCGAAAACGCGCTGAAGTCGCCCGACGATCTCCGCAAACATAAACTCATCGACGTCTACACTGCCGAAGAAGACTGGCAAATTTGGCTCGACGGTGCCAACGTCCAAACCACAAAATCCCAAAATCGTTTGTCGGTTGACAGCTACATTCTCGCACAGGAAGCCGCCATTGAGGGCAGGGGTGTGGCCATGACCATTGGCCCCTTCGCGTTGGAAGAAATCAAACTGGGCCGCTTGGTACAGCCCTTCCCGTTGCGCGTTCCCCACAAGCACCAATGGTATTTCGCCTGCAACGCCGAACACCGCAAGAAAAACAAGGTCAAACGTTTTGAGGATTGGTTGATGAAACAAGTGGCAACGGACCCCGCCCTCAGCGCCTACCGCATGCAAGGAAAAGCCGCATGACTGATGTGCCCCTGGAACCCGCCCGCCGCAGCCGCCGTGACGTCAATCGCCGCCCCGTCAGCCACGCCATCCAGCAACAAAAGCCGCTGAAAACCAAACGCTCCTTTCCGCCCACGAAACTGATCAGTGACGATCAACTCGAATCCATCCATCACGCCTCACTGAAAGTGTTGGCCGAAATCGGCATGGATTTCATGCTGCCGGAAGCCCGCGACATTTTGAAAAAGGCCGGCGCATCTATCGACGGTGAACGCGTGCGTTTCGACCCCGCCATGATCGAACAGGCCATGTCCACCGCCCCTGAACATTTCACCATCCATGCCCGCAATCCAAAATGGAACATGGAAATCGGCGGCGATCACATCAGCTTCGGCACCGTGGGCTCGCCCCCAAATTGCCACGACGTCGATGGCGGTCGCCGCACCGGCAACCGCGCTGATTTCACCAAGTTCATCAAAATGGCGCAACACTTCAACGCCATTGATTTTCTTTCAGGCTACCCTGTTGAACCCATCGACATTCACGCGGGCATCCGTCACCTCGAAGTGCTGCGCGAAGTGTCTTTCCTCACTGAAAAACCCTTCGTCGCCTATTCCCTCGGCGTCGACCGCATCCGCGACGGCATCGAAATCGCCCGCCTCGCACGAGGCGTGTCGCATGAACAGTTTGAACGCGAACCCACCCTCACAACAATCGTCAACACCAATTCACCCCTGAAGCTTGACCCCAACATGCTGAACGGCATGCTGGAAATGAGCCGCCGCAATCAGGTCGTCTGCGTTACACCTTTCACCCTCGCAGGCGCCATGGCCCCCGTCACCGTGGCAGGCGCATTGGTGGAACAAAATGCCGAAGCCTTGGCGGGCATGAGTTTCTGCCAACTCGTCAATCCCGGCAGCCCCGTCATCTATGGCGGCTTCACCTCAAACGTCGACATGAAGTCCGGTGCCCCCGCTTTCGGCACACCCGAATACATGAAAAGCACCATCATCGGCGGTCAACTCGCGCGGCGCTACAAAGTGCCGTTCCGCACCTCCAACACCAACGCCGCCAACATGATGGACGCGCAAGCCGCCTACGAAAGCGTGTTCTCGTTGTGGGCGCTGACCATGGGCGGCGGCAATTTCATCATGCACGGGGCCGGTTGGCTCGAAGGCGGCCTTGTCGCCAGCTTCGAGAAATTCGTGCTCGATTGCGACCTCATTCAAATGGTCAAAGCCTTCCTGCAACCCATTGAAATCAATGAGGACGCGCTGGGCGTTGAAGCGATACGAGAAGTTGGCCCCGGCGGGCACTTCTTCGGCGCACAACACACGCTGGCGAGGTACTCCGACGCCTTCTACGCTCCCATGGTCTCCGACTGGCGCAACAACCAACAATGGGACGCCGCAGGCCGCCCAGACGCCCTGCAACGCGCCAACAGCCTTTACAAACAATCCCTCACCGAATACGTCGAACCCCCCATGGATGAGGCAGTGAAGGAAGAGCTGAATGACTTCGTCAACAGACGCCTCAGCGAAGGCGGAGTGGAAACAGATTTTTAGGGAAGTGACCTCTCCCCCGCTTCGCGGACCCTCCCCAAAGGGGAGGGAAACGTCGCAACCACCTCCCTCTATCAATTTCAAGGGAGCAATAACTACGAGTCCCTCCCCTCTGGGGAGGGTGCCCGAAGGGCGGGAGAGGTCCCTTCATGACTGACATCCTCGTCATCGGCGGCGCCAACCTCGACATCAAAGCCAAGTCCCTTTCGCCCAACCATTTCGGCACCTCAAACCCCGGCACCATCTCCACATCACCCGGTGGCGTCGCCCGCAACATCGCACACAACCTCGCCCGCCTCGGCGCAAACGTCGGCCTCATCGCCGCCATCGGCACTGACCCGCAAGGCGAAGCCGTGCTTGAAGCCACACGCGCCGCAGGCGTTGACGTGTCCCGCATCCGCGCGCTGGCCCCTGCCACCGGTACATACATCGCCGTTCTCAATCCCGACGGTGAATTGGTGACAGCGATGAGCGACATGCGCGCCGCCGACATGCTGACACCAGACGTCGTCATGCAATTCGAAATCGATATTCTTGCTGCAACATTCGTGGTGGCCGACTGCAACCTGCCGCAAAAAACGCTCGAAGTTCTGGCCTCCGTCGCCCGCAACAAACTCTTCATCGAACCGGTGTCAGTTTCGAAATCAGCCAAACTCGCCGCACTGTTGAAGCAAGGCGAAATCTTCATGGCCTCACCCAACCTCGACCAGATCGAAAGCCTCACAGGCACCCGCGATATTTTCACAGGCATCACAGCCCTGCATAAAATGGGCCTGAGCCATGTCATTGCCCACGCAGGCGCCGAAGGAGCCTTTGTGTCCAACGGTGATGACATTGAGCACGTTCCCGCCCAACCTTCAGGCTCGATCATTGATGTGACGGGTGCGGGCGATGCAGCCGTTGCAGGTCTGCTCTTCGGCCTGTTGCAAGGCGATGACCTTGTAACCGCCGCCAGCTTCGGCCAAACCTTGGCGGGTCGCGTCATCGCAAGTCCCCGCTCAACTTTGGAATAATCATGCTGGTCAAATGCTCCGCCCCCGTCGCCGCAGCGCTCAAAGCGGGCAAAGCCGTGGTGGCGCTGGAAAGCACCATCATCGCCCACGGCATGCCGTTTCCGCAAAACCTGGACATGGCCCGCGAGGTTGAGCGCGTCATCATCCAACACGGCGCAGTCCCCGCCACCATCGCCATCATCGACGGCGAACTCCGCGCCGGATTGGACGAAGCAGCCCTCGAACATTTCGCCAGAACCGGCCCATCGATCATGAAAGTCTCGACCCGCGACATGCCCTACGTTGTCTCGAAAAACCTGACCGGAGCCACCACCGTGGCCTCCACCATGCGCATCGCCGCCATGGCCGGAATTCCCGTTTTCGCCACAGGCGGCATGGGCGGTGCGCATCGCGGTGCCGAGCGGAATTTCGACATCTCCGCTGACCTGATGGAATTCGCGCACAGCAACGTTGCCGTTGTTACCGCCGGAGCCAAGGCCATTCTCGATCTGGCCTTGACCCTCGAAATCCTTGAAACCCAAGGTGTTCCCGTAGTGGGCTACGGCACGGACGAATTTCCAGCCTTCTACTCCCGCCAAAGCGGACACTACTTGACACAACGCGTAGACAATCCAGACCAACTCGCATCCCTCCTTCACTCAATGCGGAAGATAGGATTAAAAAGTGGCATAGTTGTGGCGAATCCAATCCCTGTAGAGGATGAAATTCCAAGTGTGATAATCCAGCCACACATAGACCGCGCCATAGCCGAAGCAGCGGCCAGCGGCATCACAGGCAAACATGTGACACCATTCCTGCTGAAACGTATCGCCGAAATCTCCGAAGGAAAATCCCTGAAAGCCAATATCGCACTGGTCATGAACAACGCCAAAGTCGCAGCACAAATCGCCGTGGCCTACGCCGGTAAATGACAAACCCCATCCATCGCAACAACCTTCTCGGCATTGCCGCACTGTGCGCAGGCTCGCTCGTTTTCTCGCTGCAAGACTCAGTGATCAAGTCGATCAGTGACGATCATGCAGTGACCCTCGCCATCATGGTCCGCGCTGTCGTTGCGTTCCCGATTGTTGTCGCGATGGTGGCACTCTCCGGAGGCATCCGCCAACTCGACACGCCGCACTGGCCGATTTTGTGTTTACGCGGCGCCATCCTGCTTTGCGCTTACACAACCTATTTCATGGCCTTTCCCGCATTGCCTCTGGCGGAAGCCATCGCCCTCTATTTCATGGTGCCCCTGATCATTACAGTCATGTCGGGGCCACTGCTGGGTGAACACGTCAGCGCGAAAGCCTGGGGTGCCGTCGCCCTCGGACTCATCGGTGTCGGCGTCATTTTGCAACCGGGCCGCGCCCTGTTCGAACCGGCGGCACTATTGTCGCTCGTCAGCGCCATCACCTACGCCTACTCGATGATCCTTGCCCGCAAACATGGCGGCGAAGTTTCAGCGACGGTGATGACATTTTATCAAAACGTGGCTTATCTTTTGGGTGCATTGCTCATCGCGGTCGTGGTCTATGGCCTCGGATTGAAACCACCCGGCCACCCCAGCCTCGACTTCCTCGTCCGCAGTTGGGATGTGCCATCCGGCAAGGACTTGGGCCTCATGGGACTCTGCGGCGTCATTGCGGCCTTCGGTGCAACGCTATTGTCGCAAGCCTATCGCATGGGCCAAGCCAACATTGTCACCCCGTTTGAATACACGGGCATGATTTGGGCCGTGGTTTTTGGTTTCGCATTTTTTGGCGAAGTTCCAAAATTGACCACCTTGGCCGGCATGGCCTTGATTGCCCTCGCGGGAGTTTTGGCCCTGAATGCCGGAGACATTATCATAAAACCGCATGTGCCCCGAGATTGACCGTTTCCCCGCCACTGATCAGTTTCCGCTGAAACTCCGAAAGCGTATCCGAGCCGAATGACGGCGTAGCATTGTGCCACTGCTGCGCGATGAACTGTTCAAGATCAAGGGGCTTGAAGTTAGCTAAGCAATTAGCTAAATCAGTGACATGAACGTATTTACCATCCACGAAGCCAAAACCAACCTGTCCAAGCTGATCAAGCTTGTCGAGGCGGGAGAGGAGGTTGCCATAGCGCGAGGCAATGTCACTGTGGTGCGGCTTGTGCCAGAAAAGAAGCCTGCAGCAAAGTCACGGGGTATTGGCGCGTTGAAACACTTGAATCTTCAAGTTCCCGATTCTGTATTTTTTGACCCGCTTTCCGAAGAAGAGTTGGCGGCGTGGGAAGGAAAGTACAGTTTTGATCCTTGATACCCACACTCTGGTCTGGGCGCTGCTGGGTAACGAAAGATTGGGCCCGAAACAAACCGCCCGCATCACCGACCCGAACACCTTGATCTATATCAGCGCCGTCTCAGGCTACGAGATTGCAAACAAGTTCCGAACCGGAAAATTTCCTGAAGCAGCTGCAATACTTGATCTCGCCAAACGGAATTTTCAGGACTTTGACTGGCAATTGCTTCCGATCACCTTGCAGCATGCACAACTGGCAGGAAGTCTGGAGGGAGAACATCGCGACCCGTTCGATCGTATATTGGCGGCACAAGCCATAGTCGAACATATGCCCGTTATGACGGTTGATATACAGATCAGGGATCTGGGTGCTGCGGTCGTGTGGTGACAAGCAAGATTTTCCCGCAACGAATTTGAGGGGGAGTATTGTGAAACGAGTTTCACAATGGATCAGATAAATGCTCCATATCATCATGTTGCGCGTTTGAAACGACGGCTGTTCCGATCTTTGTGCAACTCCTCCGCATTCCCATTTGTCATTACCGTGCCTGTTGCACTGCTGCCCGGTTAAGGAAATGGGTTGCTGTTCTTGTAGCGGCAAACTTACAAAAGTTGTCATTACCGCACTTGTTGCGGTAATCCATGGTTCAACAGGAGTGGCGTTATCCATACAAATCACGCTCGTACCACGATGGATTGCCGCAACAAGTGCGGCAATGACACCGTGAGTGGTGTTGCAACACTCAAAAAACATTTCCGAGCCTCAACGCATCAAAAACACAAACTGAGTGAAGCTATACGTAACAAGTATGTGCCATGCGTTTCCTTAACCGGACAGCAGTGTACCTGTTGCGGTAATCATCGTAGTGCGAGCGTGATCTATCCGGATCGCGCCCGCCTGCGGACAGATGGATAGCCGGAACAAGTCCGGCTATGACAAACGTGGAAAGTAGAAAAATGATCCGCACACGAACCATCACTATCAGCCGTCATTCCAAACACGAAGTGCAGCGAGGCGGAACGAGTGATTTGGAACCCCGCTTCGCCCGACCAAAGCGGGATTCCAAATTGCTAATTCCGCTTGTGCTACATTCGCGTTTGGAATGATGTGTAGTTAATCAATATGGACTGCCTCTGCATTTAGTCTAATGCAACAACGGGCAAGTCTAAGAATGTTGCAAATGATTTGTCGTCCGGCAGAAGTGCCAGATTCTCATTTCGAAGTTCCCAAGAAATAGTTTTTCTGCGGTTTAGTCCGTTTCTTTGGCGCCACGATTTTTGGTGTTGGCTTAGATCCTTTGCCAACAAATATGACAAAAATATCATTCTGTCCACTATTTCAGAAATTGACTTAACAGTTTCCGGCAGCTGTTTATCAACAAATGTGGCCGTTAAAGGTTCACCAATGATGCGTTTGATGGCATCGAGACTGTCTTGCGGTAATTTTTGGATTTCCAGCGCGATTCGATTGTATTGATCGAACATAATCGTCAGATTTGCTGCATCTCTTTCTAGGTGAATAGCACAAGTCAAAGGGCGACCAGCTACTGAGTTTAAGAAGCGTGTGGACTCGACTATTCGCAACATAGAAAAGTCGATTGGAGCAAAAAATGTCCACAAATGCCGTATAACTACAGGGCTAAGGGGTATTTCCCCCGGTAGTGAAAATGTATTGTATGCATCTTGCAGTGTGTTGAGTTCTTCCTGTTTCGGAAAAATCATCTGTGTTTTCAAATTGATTGCTGGGTCCAGATAGCTAGTGGCCAGTTGGACTGCTTGTGAAAGCGCAGAATCTTCTCGTATGAGAGCAACTTCACGTGCGTCATTGCGAGCAAACTGATAAGCGAAGTATGCACCCAAGAATGTACCAATTGCCGCTGCAATCAATTCAACGAGTTTTAGATCAACAATAGCTTTTGCCAATAATTCGAAATCTTCGAAGCGGCTAATTTCGTTCAAAATATTCTACTCCGCCGCTTCTTGTCTCGGCCGTTTCAGCACTTCCCGCAAATACTGTCCGGTATAACTCCGCTTCTCCTTCGCCACATCCTCAGGCGTTCCCGCCACCACAATTTCCCCGCCGCCATCGCCGCCTTCCGGACCCAGGTCAATCACCCAATCGGCGGTCTTGATGACTTCCAGATTGTGCTCGATCACCACGACGGAATTTCCTTGGTCAACCAGCGTATGCAGCACCTCCAGCAATTTCCGCACATCATGAAAATGCAGCCCGGTCGTAGGTTCATCCAGCAAATACAATGTTCGACCCGTGGCGCGTTTCGACAATTCTTTTGCCAGCTTTACCCGCTGCGCTTCACCGCCTGATAGCGTCGTCGCCCGTTGGCCGACTTTGATGTAGCCGAGCCCCACACGTTCCAGCGTTTCCATGGTATTGCGCACCGAGGGCACGGCGCGGAAGAAGTCGGCGGCTTCGCTGACCGTCATGTCCAACACATCGGCGATGGACTTGTCCTTGAAGCGCACCTCCAATGTTTCGCGATTGTAGCGCTTGCCGTGGCAAGCGTCACAAGTGACGTAGACATCCGGCAGGAAGTGCATTTCAATCTTGATGACCCCATCGCCCTGGCACGTCTCGCAGCGCCCGCCCTTGACGTTAAACGAGAAACGCCCCGGTTCGTAACCGCGTGCTTTCGCCTCCGGCAACCCTGCAAACCAGTCGCGGATCGGGGTGAAGGCACCTGTATAAGTGGCAGGATTTGAACGCGGCGTGCGGCCAATCGGTGACTGGTCGATGTCGATGATTTTGTCGAGATGTTCCACGCCTTCAATGCGGTCATGCTCCAGAGGTGGCTCACGCGACCCCATCAATTTCCGCGCCAGACCCCGATATACCGTATCGATGATCAGTGTGGATTTACCGCCACCCGATACCCCGGTGATGCAAGTGAACACACCCAAGGGAATTTCCGCAGAAACGTTTTTCAGATTATTGGCCCGCGCGCCCGTGATGCGGATCGAGCGTTTTTTTTCCCACTTCCGGCGTTTCGTTGGCGTCGGCACCTGCTCAATGCCTGTCAGATATTTACCCGTAAGACTGGCAGGGTTCGCCATGACTTCGGCAGGCGTTCCTTTGGCCACAACATGACCACCATTGACGCCGGCACCGGGACCAATGTCCACCATATAATCCGCCAGCCTGATCGCATCCTCATCATGCTCGACCACAATAACGGTGTTGCCAATGTCGCGCAGGTGCACGAGGGTTTTCAGAAGCCGTTCATTGTCGCGCTGGTGCAAACCAATCGATGGTTCGTCCAATACATAAAGCACACCTGTAAGGCCAGAACCGATTTGCGATGCAAGCCGAATGCGTTGGCTCTCCCCGCCGGACAAGGTTCCCGCCATGCGCGACAGAGAAATATAATTCAGACCCACATCGACAAGAAAGCGCAGACGCTCGTGAATCTCTTTTAAAATTCGTGCTGCAATTTCTTTTTGCTTCGGCGTCAACTTGGCTTCCAGTTGACTGTACCAGACATCAGCTTCGGCAATCGAAAACGTCGACACATTGCCGATGTGCAGATTGTCGATCTTCACCGCCAAAGCCTGCGGCTTCAACCGGAAACCTTTGCAGACATGGCATTCATGGTCGGATTGATAACGCGCCAATTCCTCGCGCATCCATTCCGAATCTGTTTCACGCCAGCGCCGCTCGATATTGCCGATCACACCTTCAAATGGTTTTTTGGTTTTGTAACTGCGCAGACCATCGTCATAGGTAATCGTGATTTCATCTTCGCCCGTGCCATTCATGATGGCATCACGAAATTGTTTGGACAATTCCTTCCACGGTTTTGTCATCGAGCCTTTGTAGTGCTTGGCCAAAGCTTCCAAGGTTTGCGCGTAATAGGGCGACGTGGCTCCCGTCTTGGCCCAGGGTTCAATCGCCCCATCACGCAGGGACAGCGAAGCATCCGGCACGATCATATCGGCTTCAAATTTCAACTCCGTGCCCAAGCCATCGCAAGCCGGGCAGGCCCCAAACGGATTGTTGAACGAGAACAGCCGCGGCTCAATTTCCTCAATCGTAAATCCTGAAACCGGGCAAGCAAATTTTTCCGAGAACATGATGCGCTCATGTGTCTCGTTCTTGCTCTTGTTCGCACTCTCCTCAGAAGTCTGTGAGGCGGGCAGGGGCTTGTCGGTGAATTCAGCAATGGCCAAACCCTCCGCCAGTTTTAGCGCCGTCTCAAAAGAGTCGGCAAGACGGGTTGCAATATCTTCACGCACCACAATCCGGTCCACCACAACATCAACGTCATGTTTGTATTTTTTATCCAATGCCGGAACAGCGTCGATCTCATGGAACACACCATCCACCTTGACGCGCTGAAAACCCTTCTTCTGCAACTCCGCCAAATCTTTTTTGTATTCGCCTTTGCGCCCACGCACGATAGGAGCGAGGATATACAAACGCGTCCCTTCCGGCAGCGCCATGGTGCGGTCCACCATCTGCGTCACCGTCTGCGCCTCAATCGGCAAACCGGTGGCGGGCGAATAGGGCACACCCACCCGCGCAAACAGCAGCCGCATGTAGTCATAAATTTCCGTGACAGTGCCAACTGTGGAGCGCGGATTGCGCGACGTGGTTTTCTGCTCAATCGAAATCGCAGGCGACAAACCATCAATCTGGTCCACGTCCGGCTTCTGCATCATTTCCAGAAATTGCCGTGCATAGGCCGAGAGCGACTCGACATAGCGCCGCTGCCCTTCGGCATAAATTGTATCGAAGGCGAGCGACGATTTCCCGGAGCCGGACAGCCCCGTAAAGACAATCAGTTTGTCGCGTGGAAGTTCCAGCGAGATGTTTTTCAGATTGTGCTCGCGGGCACCCTGAATCGAAATAACGCGTTTTGTTTCGGCCATGGTTCTGTTGCTAGATCAAATGAAGAACGTTGACAACCGCGGAGTCGTCACATCTGCCTGGAGACGAAACGGCCTTGCAAAATGGCCCCTGAGTTTTTATAGCTACTGCATGATTGTCGCAGGCAAGAGTTACCCAGTGACCCGATTCTCCGTACGCATTTTGCTTGCGGCATGCGTCGTTACGACCGTGCACGCCGAAACAGTTGATCGCACGGGTAAGCAATCTGTTGCGGTTTTTGTTGGTGAAGCCACAGACACCAATTTCGTTGACAGCATGATCACCCCTTGGAAAAACGATCTCGAGAATGTCCAGGTCGTTGGAGTGGCCTATAATAACCGCTTCGGCACCCTGAACGAGTTGACAGGCAACGGCTTTGCACCAGCGTTCGGCGATCATCTGATGCTTGAAGGTGAAGTCGGTGGCTCATTCCGTTTCGGCAATGAACATTTGGGCGAGGCTTGGACGGGGCTCTATGTCCGTTATGACGGCTTCTTCTGGAACGACAAACTGTACACAACACTTGCGGTCAATACCGGGGTGAGTTTGCTATCCGACTTCTCAGGTTTTGAGCGCGGCCGCGACAGCAAACGCAAGAATGCAAAATTGCTGCACTACATGGGGCCGGAAATCACATTCTCGCCGCCCGACAATCACAACATCGAATTTCTGATCCGCTATCACCATCGCTCCGGCGTGTTCGGACTTTTCGATGGCGTCGTCAGCGGATCGACGTTCCTGTCCACAGGCGTCCGCTATCGCTTTTAATACGACAGCGTCTGGCCGTTGACGGTCACCGACTTTGCACTCGCTTCAAAGCCCACACCCTTGCTGCTGCCGGTCAAACGCACGGGAACATAGCCCTTGTTGTCGCCCATCTGTGCGAAGGTGATGTCATAACGTGTCGCATCGGTTTCACCGTCGTCCACGTCAGAACCGGCCACTGGCGTGTAGATAATCTTGCATGTCACCGTAGCCGTTCCGGTGCCGCCGCTCAGGCTCAAATCGAACACGTCGCGTCCGTCAAACGCCCGGTATTTGCCCGAGCACGGTTTCCGGGAACGGCTGACTTTCAGCAGCATCGACAAGGGGTCCATCACTTTGTCTGTGATGGCTGCCAAAATGGAAGCGTCATAATCACCGCCATCAGTAACCAACGCGCCGCCCGGTGCAAAGGTGAGAATGCGCTGCTTCCGCTTGTCGTTCTTCTTGCGGGAGTAGGAATAACTGGCAGGTGTCACACCAGACTCAGACAAGCCACCGCTGGCTGACATGTTCAGTTTGATCTTGGAAAACCATTTCGACACACCAACGGTTTTCGCCTCCAGGTTGGCCGAATAGCTGCGCTCATCCAAAGTCGCGGAATAGTCGGCCTTCATGACGCGGGTGCCGCCAAACGAAATGTCATAACTGATCGATATCACATCGGCCGCTTGGGCAGGCGCTGCCAGCAGCATCAATCCAAAAACCAAACCAATCCGCATTTCCGCCTGCTCCTCATGCCGCTGCGCACCCCGCGCCTCGGCTTTCAAATGCCGAAGCAATAGGGCTCAAATATGGTGGTTCAGTTTTCCACATTCCACGTCGACGATATGAATGTTGCGTCTTCCTGCGTGCCACGCTCAAAATTCAAAAAGTCATAATAGCCACAATTGTCTGGTCCTGGAAACGTCCTGCAGGTGGAGGGCCGTGCATGATAAATTGTGCAGCGCCGCGCATCGGTGTCAAAGAACTGGCAAATCTTGCCAAAATGCACATCCTCTTTGCGCCGCATGATGCGTTTGTAGCCATGCGCCGCCTTGAAATATTTCTTCTCGGCCTTGGCCAGCGGCATTTCAAAGTGCTTGGCAATGCGCTCGGCGTCCTTGTCCTTCACCTCAATGACCGGATAGGAGCAGCAATAACCTGGACACTTCAAACAATCATACTTCAGTTTTTTCGCCATAAATTTTCCCCAAAAGCAGCAGGCGATTCGCAAGCCCACACTGCGCGGGATCATTCCAACAGCCGAAGCGCGAGTGCAAGGGGAGGCGGTCGCCGGAAGCAAGCGCCATCCACCACGCCGCCACCAAATCGGTGCTTGCCCTTTATGACGTTATACGTTATGAAATCACAATGATCAGAAGCTTTGCAGATCGTGAGGCTGCATTTGTCTGGCAAGGCATCCGGTCGCGACGCCTGCCAGATGATGTTCAGCGTATTGGTTTGCGTAAATTGCTATATCTCAACCGAGCCAAAGTGATCACCGATTTGCGCGAGCCACCTGGTAACAGGTTGGAGCAACTGAAAGGCAGCAGGAAAGGCCAGTGGTCACTTCGTATCAATGACCAATGGCGCATTTGTTTTGTTTGGACTGATGGAGAAGCTCACCATGTTGAAATTGTCGACTATCACTAAGCCGCGCAAATCAGACCTGTTGCCCATTCCCACGCCGGGCGAAATTTTGCTTGAGGAGTTTCTGAAACCTGCAGGCCAATCACAAAATGCGCTGGCCCGCGCCATCGGCGTGTCCCCGCGCCGCATCAACGAAATCGTCTTGGGCAAACGCGCCATTACAGCAGACACGGACTTGCGCCTTGCACGCTATTACAAAATTTCAGAAGGCCTGTTTTTGAACTTACAGAACGATTTCGATTTACGCATGCAACGTAGGGCACTCGGAAATAGTCTGGATTTCATCAAGCCTAGGGCGGCGTGAAGAAGAAAATTAATTGCACTGTGACCGTAAAAAAAAAGTTAGAAAAAGGTACATACAAATGATCTTTGCGCTGAAGGTGATTGGTGTTGTACTCGGTTTATTTTTGGTTTGGCGTGGCTTCAAAGAATGGCGTGCGGATAAAAAGATCCGCGTTGATTGGGAGAAGTTGCATGAACTCGGCTATAAAAGCGGTTTGGCGGGGTTGCCTCCAGACTTCTATAGGGAGATTCTTGGTAGCTTTCTCGATGTCGCCGATGAATTCGCCATAGGTAAAGGTTGGGATAAAGGTTGGAGGGAGTTCAAGGAGAACGACCTTAAAAACGAAATGCGAAAACAAATCAATTAATGTACCATTGTATTCGTATTCGTATTCGTATTTGCTTTGTGCTCCATATAATTCGCGATTTTAGAGAGATTGTATTTCCCTCCGATCTTCACTTCAAACCTTCCCCTTCATCCCCGCAAACTTCCTGTTCGTCTCCACCAACTCACTTAACAGCCACTCCCGAAACGCCTTCACCACAGCCGTCTCTTTCGATCCCTTTTTCCGCACGATCCAATAGCCGCCATGGTCTTTCATGTCCGTCGCAAAGGGTTTCACCAGCCAACCCTCGACCAGCGCATCGGTGCATAATATCTGGTCTCCCAGCGCAAAGCCCGCTCCAGCTTCCGCCGCTTCAATTGCAAGATGGTTCTGGAAAATCGTGCCGCGCCAATCCATTTCGGCTTTCACACCGGCTGCGGCCAGCCAGTCGGCCCACCATTGTTTTCGGTTTTCATGCAGCAACGTATATGCGCCCAATCCCTCCGGCGTCAGCTTCGGATTATCGGCAATCAGCTTGGGTTCGCAAACTGGAAAGATGACGACATCAGATAATTTCGCGGCCTCAACCCCATCCCAAACGCCATTGCCGTAACGAACGCCAATATCCACATCATCGACATAGAAATCGACGAGGCGGTTGGTGCTGTCAATTGTCAGCTCGATGTCGGGGTGCAAATCATTGAACCGCGAAAGCCTCCCCACCAGCCAACGCGATGCGAAGGCGGGTTCGACAGATACCCGCAACGTCCGCGCCGCACCAACTGCAGCGGCTTCGCGTGAAGCATCCGCGATCTGGTCGAACAGCGGTGTGAGCCGTTCGCCAAAACGTCGCCCGGCTTCAGTCAATTCCACGCCGCGCCCGGTGCGGTTAAACAGTTCGGTGCCGAGTGATTCCTCAAGGTCGCGGATGTGACGGGAAATCGCCGCATGGGTCACGAAAAGTTCCGTAGCCGCGTCCGAGAAACTCTCATGCCGGGCAGCGGCTTCGAAGGCTTTCAGGGCGTTTAAAGAGGGGAGTCGTCTAGCCATCACCAACACTTAGCACATGACGTGTGACTTTTTCTCACACGTCATGTCAGTTTTCAACGTTTGTGATTTGGCGTGCGGGGAGCTACTTACAGGACATCAGATTACACCAAAGGAGATTACCATGAACTGGCTTTTTGAAACATATTCAAACGTTTACTCGACTGCGATGATGCAGGGCGTGAAGGCTGCACCAAAGGCCAAGACTGACCGGAAGCCAATTCTCGCCCGCATCTTCAGCCGTGGCTAAGGCGAGCGGACGGCTCACAAAGGCAAAACGCTTTTAAGCAAGGCTCCGCGAAATGGGGCCTTGTTTTTTGTTGTGTGTTGGAACATATATCGAACGATTGAAGTTGTGGATGGTGTGGTTTGAGGGGTGCAGCGCGTGGTGCGCTGGCCTATGATGCAGCCAACAGTGTTCAGGGAGACGAGTCATGGCAGGGTCAGTAAACAAGGTGATATTGGTGGGCAATCTGGGCAAGGACCCCGAAGTGCGCCACACGCAGGATGGCAAACCGATTGTAAACCTGTCTTTGGCCACGACCGAATCCTGGCGTGACAAGTCATCAGGTGAGCGCAAGGAAAAAACCGAGTGGCACCGCGTCGTCATTTTTAATGAAGGCATTGCCAAGGTGGCCGAGCAATATTTGAAAAAGGGTTCGTCGGTTTATATTGAGGGCCAATTGCAAACCCGCAAATGGACCGACAAGGATGGGGCCGAGAAATATTCAACAGAAATCGTGTTGCAGAATTACGGCGGCACCCTGACCATGCTGGGCAGCAAACCAGGTGGTGACAATGCTGGCAGCAGCTATGGCGGCGACGACACCGGCTTTGGTGCATCCTCCCCCATGGAGCGTCCGCGTGCGGCGGGTGGGGCGAAACAAACCTTCGCGCGGGATCTGGATGATGAGGTTCCGTTCTGACGGCCAATCTCGTCATATTCTGCCCACATTGTTTTGCTTGTTGCAATGCAACATAAAACCGAATGGCGGCGTGGTTCGTGTTAAGCTGCCCAAACATGAAGAGACAACCATGACATTGAAAACACCGTTTGCTGCGGCTTTGATCCTTGCAGCGCTCGCCTCGCCGGGCTTTGCAGGCGAAAAACTGAATGCCCAACAACTGCGAGGCCTTGCCCCCGGCAAATATGCCGTGAGCATTTATGGCCTTGTGAAGTTGAACATCAATTTGCAGTCAACCGGATCAATCACCGGCACAACATCGAAGCAGAAAACCGACAGGGGCATCTGGTCCGTCAGTGGTGAAAAGCTCTGCATCCGCTTCAACCGCTGGCTCAAGGGCAAGCAGCGCTGCACAGCACTTTCGGGTGACAACGGCACCTATTCCGGCGGTGGCCTCTATATCCGTAAAATATAGGCGTTTTCTGCCGTAAATCATTGCTTTAGGGTGGCCTTTAGGTTGCCCGGTGCGGGTGTTTTCTTTATGCTTTGGCAGCCCTTGCGAGTCGCGTGTCCACGCGCGGCGGCGGGACGCGACGTAAAGGTTTCCGGTGAGCGACGACAACAAAACTCCGGGTGGTCTGCCACCCGTCAATCCGCAAGGCATTGCCAACATTTCCATCGAAGAGGAGATGAAGAAAAGCTACCTTGACTATGCCATGTCGGTCATCGTCAGCCGCGCCCTTCCCGACGTGCGTGACGGCCTGAAGCCTGTCCACCGCCGCATTCTCTACACCATGTACGAAAACGGCTTCACGCCGGACAAGCCCTACAAGAAATCCGCTCGCATCGTCGGCGACGTGATGGGGAAATACCACCCCCACGGCAATTTGGCGATCTATGACGCGCTCGTGCGCATGGCGCAGGACTTTTCCCTTCGTCTCCCTCTCATTGACGGCCAGGGCAACTTCGGCTCGGTCGATGACGATCCACCCGCCGCTGACCGCTACACCGAATCCCGCCTCGCCAAAACCGCCATGCCCTTGCTCGACGATCTCGACAAGGACACGGTGGATTTCCAGCTCAACTATTCCAACGAATTCCGCGAACCCAAGGTCCTGCCCGCGAAGTACCCCAACCTGTTGGTCAACGGCGCAGGCGGCATTGCCGTCGGCATGGCCACCAACATGGCCCCCCACAATCTGGGCGAAGTCATCGACGCCACCTTGGCAGTGATGGACGCGCCCGACATCGCACTTGAAGACCTGATGGCCTTCATCCCCGGCCCTGACTTCCCGACAGGCGCTATGATCCTCGGACGCTCCGGCATCCGCCAAGCCTTCGCCACGGGCCGCGGCTCCATTATATTGCGCGCCCGCGTCGAAACCGAAACCGTGCGGAAGGACCGTTTGGCCCTCATCGTCACCGAAATTCCCTATCAAGTCACCAAGTCCACCATGGTGGAAAAAATCGCTGACATGGTGCGCGAAAAACGCATCGAGGGCATTTCAAACATCTTCGACGAAAGCTCGCGCGAGGGCATGCGCGTCGTCATTGAACTGAAGCGCGACGCTGAACCCGACATCGTGCTGAACCAACTCTGGCGCTTCTCGCAGCTGCAAACCTCGTTCAGCGTTAACAACATTGCACTGGCCAATGGCCGCCCGGAACAGCTCACCCTCATCGACCTGCTGAAACACTTCATCGCTTTCCGCGAAGAAGTGATCACACGGCGCACCAAGTTCCTGCTCAGGAAAGCCCGTGACCGTGCCCACATCTTGGTGGGCCTTGCCATTGCCGTGGCAAATATCGACGAAGTCATTCGTTTGATCCGCGCCTCGAAAGACGCCGCCGAAGCCCGCGAAGAATTGATGGCGCGGGACTGGCCCGCGAAACAACTCGAACCCTGGATCGTGTTGATCGCCGATCCGCGCCACCGCATCAATGATGACGGCACCTACCGCCTGTCCGACGAGCAAGCCCGCGCCATTCTTGAATTGCGCCTGCAACGCTTGACACAATTGGGCCTTGAAGAAATCACGGCGGAACTTGAAAAACTCGCTGCCGAAATCAAGGACCTTCTGGATATTCTCGGTTCACGCACCCGCATCCAGACCATTATCCGCACAGAATTGACAGAGGTTAAAACCAATTTCGCCACCCCACGCAAAACCGAAATCATCGAAAACGATGGCGAAGTCGAAGACGAAGACCTGATTCAAAAGGAAGACATGGTCGTCACCGTGTCGCACACCGGTTACGTGAAACGCGTGCCACTCTCCACCTATCGCGCCCAGCGGCGCGGCGGCAAGGGCAGGGCAGGCGTGCAAATGCGCGACGAGGATTTCGTCACGAAAATGTTCGTGGCCAACACCCACACGCCGATTTTGTTCTTCTCCTCCGAAGGCATGGTCTACCGCATGAAAGTCTGGCGCCTGCCGCAAGGCACTCCACAATCACGCGGCAAAGCGCTGATCAACATTTTACCGCTCGACCTGAAAGAACGCATCACCACTATTTTGCCGCTGCCGGACATGGTGGAAGGTGCGGCCAAACCATTCCTGATGTTTGCCACGCAAGCAGGCACGGTGCGCCGCAACGAGCTTGATGATTTCGAGCAAATCAACCGTGGCGGCAAAATCGCCATGAAGCTCGATGATGGTGATCATATCGTCGGCGTTGATCTGTGTACGGAGCAAGACAACGTATTGCTTACCACAGCACAGGGCCAGTGCATCCGCTTTGAGGTCAATGACATCCGCGTCTTCCAGGGCCGCAACTCTGTTGGCGTGCGCGGCATCAAGCTGGACGATGGCGACAAGGTCATCTCCATGGCCATCCTCCGCCATGTTGACGCCACACCTGAAGAACGCACCGCCTTCATCAAGATGTCGCGCGCCGTTGCAGGCGAAGAGACCGATGCAGGAACTGACGACGAAGCCGTGGTTGAAGCGTCCATCAATCAGGAACGCTACGCAGAACTTGGGGCGGCAGAACAGGTTATCCTCACGCTCTCCGCCAACGGCTATGGCAAGCGCACATCATCCTACGAATACCGCATCACCAATCGCGGCGGGAAAGGTATCACCGCCATGGTCGTGAATGACCGGAACGGGCCATTGGTGGCGTCTTTCCCGGTGGAGCAGGGTGACGACATCATGCTGGTTACCGACGGCGGCCAGATGATTAGATGCCCGATACATGACATCCGCAAAGCCGGGCGCAACACCCAAGGTGTGATCGTGCTGGATACAGCCGATGATGAACATGTGGTGAGTGTGGAGCGGATTTCAGAAGAGGCGGGCGATGAGGGCGTCGAGTAACGCGTCCCTCATCCGTCTCGCGCGTTGCGCGATCCACCTTCTCCCGCAAGCGGGAGAAGTGAAGAATCTTCACATCTCCCGCTTGCGGGAGAGGACGGCGCGAAGCGCCAGGTGAGGGCCGATGACCATCCTCTTCAAAAATGCCCTCGCCCTCGCCACCTTGGACGAGCAGCGCCGTGAATTCCGCGACGCTTCGATCCTCATCGAAAACAACCGCATCACAGCCGTAGGCCGCGCAGCTGACTTGCCGCAAACCGCCGATGAAATCATCGACGCCACGGGTCACGTCATCATCCCCGGCCTTATTAATACCCATCACCACATGTATCAAAGCCTCACCCGCGCCGTGCCCGCAGCACAGGATGCGAGTTTGTTTCAGTGGCTGAAGGCGCTCTATCCGATCTGGGCCAGGCTCACACCGGAGATGATCCGCGTCTCCACGCAAACCGCCATGGCCGAACTTCTATTGTCGGGCTGCACCACATCGAGCGATCACCTCTATCTCTATCCCCATGGCTCAAGACTCGATGATTCAATCGAAGCCGCATCCCAAATCGGCATGCGCTTTCACGCAGCGCGTGGAGCCATGAGTGTGGGTGAGAGCAAGGGTGGTTTGCCTCCAGACTCGGTTGTCGAAGATGAGCGCAGCATTTTGAAAGACATGCAGCGTCTCGCCGAAACCTGGCACGACCCATCTGACTGCAGCATGTGCCGCATCGTTCTCGCACCCTGTTCACCCTTCTCGGTGAGCCGCGATTTGATGCGCGAAACTGCGGTGCTGGCCAGAAGCCTCGGCGTGTCGCTGCACACGCATTTGGCCGAGAACGACGATGACGTGGCGTACTCTCTGGAAAAATTCGGCTGCACCCCCGCGCAATATGCAGAAGACCTGGGCTGGACTGGCCCTGACGTGTGGCACGCCCATTGTGTGAAACTCGATGATGATGGCATTTCCCGTTTCGCCCGCACAGGTACAGGCGTGGCCCATTGCCCATGTTCAAACATGCGGCTTGCCTCTGGCATTGCCCCCATAGGAAAAATGCGAAAGGCAGGGGTGTCGGTGGGTTTGGGTGTCGATGGGTCAGCTTCCAATGACGGCGCACATATGCTGGGCGAAGCGCGCCAGGCCCTGTTGCTGGCCCGCGTCGGTTTCGGCCCCGCCGCTATGACAGCGCGGGATGCCTTGGAAATCGCGACCATCGGCGGAGCGAAAGTGCTGAACCGCAAAGACATCGGCGCCCTGAAACCCGGCATGGCAGCGGATCTCACCGCTTTCGATCTGCGCGGCATTGAACATGCAGGGGCCTGGCATGACCCCGTGGCCGCACTGGTGTTTTCAGCGCCGACGCGTGCAGCCTATACGATGGTCAACGGTAAACTCGTCGTGAGAGAAGGTCGACTGCAAACCGTGGATGAACGGAAGTTGGCGGCGAGACACAATGCTTTGGCGGCAGCGTTGGTGAACGGGTAATACAAGCAAACAACCCCTAAACTCGTCATTCCCGCCTTCGCGGGGATGACGGTTGTTGAGTTGAAAAAACCCCTGTTCAGCACCGGGGTTTTATGTTCTGCAACCAGCAAAGATTACTCTTCGTCGTCCATATCCTCTTCCACCATTGCCTGCAGTTCGGCCTTGGTCACTGACTTGTCAGACACTGTGGCCTTGCCAACGATATGATCGACAACCTTTTGTTCGAAAATTGGTCCGCGCAATTCAATCAGCGCTGACGGGTTGTTGCGGTAGTGGTCGTATACCATTTTCTCCTGGCCGGGGAACTGGCGCACGCGGGCAATGAGGGCTTGTTGCAATTCCTGCTCATTGACTTGAACGGCTTCCTTTTCACCCATGGTGCCAAGCACGAGACCCAGACGCACGCGGCGCGCGGCAATGGTTTTATATTCTTCGCGGGCCTTGTCTTCCGTAGTGTCTTCATCAGCGAAGGACTTGTTGGCCTTTTTCATTTCGCCCTGCAGCGCATTCCAGATGCCGTTGAATTCGGCTTCAACCAGCTTCTCCGGCAGTTCGAATGAGTATTGCTTGTCAAGCGCATCCAGAACATCGCGCTTCATCTTCATGGCGGACATGCGGCCATATTCGCGCTCCAGATTGGTTTTCACCATCTCGCGCAATTTGGACAATTCTTCAAAGCCAACCTTCTTGGCCAGTTCATCGTCAACGGCAGGGAGTACCGGGCCTTCAACGCCCGTCACCTTGGTTGCAAATTCTGCGGCTTTGCCTGCGAGGTTTGCAGCACCATAAGTTTCAGGAAAGCTGACCTTCACGGTCACGTCGTCGCCGGCTTTTTTGCCAACAAGCTGTTCTTCAAAACCGGGAATGAATTGGTTGGACCCAATTTCCAGCGGAATGTCTTCGCCCGTGCCGCCATCAAAGGCCACGCCATCAATGCTGCCCGCAAAGGAAATGGTCACGCGGTCGCCGTTTGCCGATGCGCCATCTTTGGTTTCCCAGGATTTATACTGTGACGCGAGCTTTGCCAGCGTTTCATCAATGTCGGAGTCAGCCGCAGTCACAACATGCTTGGTCAGCACCAGTCCTGATGCGTCCTGCAATTCAAAAGTCGGGATTACTTCCGCTTCTACCGAGAACGACAAATCGCCCTTGCCGTCAATGACGGCGTTCACTTCGCCCTCGGCTTCCGGCAGCTTCACATCAGGCTGGTAAGCAGGCTTCAGGTTGCGGTCAGAAAACACCGAACGGGCATGCGCATCAACGGTTTCCTGCACCACTTCCGCCATGACGGATTTGCCGTACATGCGCTTCAAATGGTCAACCGGAACCTTGCCGGGGCGGAAGCCCTTGATCTGGGCTTTGGCAGCCATGTCTTTCAGCTTGGCATTGGCCTTGGCCGAAAGGTCGGAGGCTGGCACCGTGACCTGGAAGCCGCGCTTCAAACCGGAATTCGTTGTTTCTGTAACTTGCATGTGTCTCGCTCACTTAAAAATTCGTTCCGGTTCAACCATGTTGGTGCGGGCGGAGGGACTTGAACCCCCACGGGTTTCCCCACAGGAACCTAAATCCTGCGTGTCTGCCAATTTCACCACGCCCGCGCATGTCCTGAAAG
>JAYUVC010000182.1:0-4292 GCA_043754325.1 Hyphomicrobiales bacterium | reverse complement strand
TGGCGAAGCCAGCCGTAGCCAAAGGCGAAGGATGGTCGGGGCGGCGGGATTCGAACTCGCGACCCCCTGCGCCCAAGGCAGGTGCGCTACCAGACTGCGCTACACCCCGACTGTTCCTTGGCGACGCGCTGGATAGCCGAAGTACTGGGCAAACCGCAAGGGAAAAGGCGAGAATTAAAATGGCGGCGAGAAAGGGACCTCATCCGGCGCGTTGCGCCACCTTCTCCACGCAAGTGGGCGTGGAGAAGGGACTGCATTGAAACCTCCCTCAACATCTCGGAACTTGCGAGAGGTCTAAATCCAGTCCCTTCTCCAGCCCTCTTGCTGGAGAAGGTGGCGCAACGCGCCGGATGAGGTCCCTTCTGCCTACTGGTCCACCGTCTGGAATATCTTGTGATAAACCTTGTCGTCGCGTTTGATACCTAACCGCTTCACGGTGCCCGATGCCAATTCAACCACGCCCTTTACCGGTTCTTCCACGCTGATGATCTGGGCTGAGAACGGTTCCGTGTTTTCCGCCAGGGCCGCAATGGTGCCATCGGCGCGGACGAACAGCATGTCCAGCGAGATATAGGTGTTCTTCATCCACATGGCGGCGGGGCGGGGTTTGCCAAAGTCGAAGAGCATGGCCTGATTCTGTGGCAGCAAGTGGCGGAACATCAGACCGCGCTCACGCAATTCGTCAGTGTCAGCAATTTCCGCGCTGAACAAGGTGGCTGTCGTTTCAGTTACAATGGACAGCGGCTCGATTCGCGCAACGCCCTGCGCCAAAACCGGATGGGCCAACAGCGCCAGAAAGGCAGCGCCCCAGAGAGTCCTGCGTGTGAAGCCGCCATTTGCCATGAGCCACCTCTCTTGTGGAATTGCAGCAGAAGAATGGCAACTCAGTTGGTCAGGGCCGGGCCACCTTCAAGGCTGCTGCGCACTTCAGATGCCATCTTGCCACGATTGCTGTCACCGTAGCGGACATAGATCCAGTCATCGGGAACCAACTCGCTCATGGCGGTTTTGCGCAGGACTTCCATGTGCACAAAAATATCGCCGAGTCCTTCACCTTCTGACACAAAGCCAAAGCCGCGCGCACGGTTGAACCATTTGACCTTGGCACGCACCCAGCCTGTTGTCGGCTGCACTTCGTTATGGGTGCGGGCGCGGCGTTCAACAGGGTGAATGGCGGTTGACTGGTCAACCGACAACACACGCAAACACTGGAAACCTTTTTGGCGCGCCACCACTTCGCAGGTGACACGCGTGCCTTCAAGCGGTGCATCAAAACCATCGCGCTTCAGGCACGAGAGATGCAACAGAATATCCGGAAGACCGTTGTCGGGAATCACAAAGCCGTAGCCGCGTCCCACATCAAACCATTTCACCAAGCCATCGATCTTGATGACATTGGGTGCCTGCATTGCATCAGGTTGCGCCACACCAACGCGTGTGACTACGTCTTGCTCTTGAGCCGCCATTTTACTTACCCAAACCCATGCAGCGATGCCTCATCGCCGCCCCGTTAATGAATATGAACGAGAATGTGGTGGTTTGTACAGATGCAAGTCCGACACGTTCGTGGAAAATAATATTGTCTTCTTCGCAGCTGCACATTTTACGCGACAAACGTGGAATTTCATTGTGTTCACAAACATACTTTCAAGTGGGCAGCGCACAAGAACAGTCCCACATTCTGGCAGATGAACACCGCCTGATGTTGCGATTCAGGCCATGAACGGAAAGAACTGGCAAAATGATTCGTTTTCAGGAATGATTCACACATTCGATTCAGGAGAGCACAATGAAATATCTTCACACCATGATCCGCGTTTCAAATCTGGAACAATCGCTGGATTTCTTCATCAACAAACTGGGCTTTGTTGAACAACGCCGCCATGAAAGCGAGAAGGGTCGCTTTACACTGGTGTTCGTCGCCTGCCCCGAGAGCCCGGAGTCTCCCGTTGAACTCACCTACAACTGGGATCCGGAAGCTTACAGCGGCGGACGCAATTTCGGCCATCTCGCCTACCAGGTCGATAACATTTACGAATATTGCGAGATGCTGATGAAGCACGGCATCACCATCAACCGTCCACCCCGCGAAGGCCGCATGGCGTTCATCAAGACACCGGACGGTATTTCAATTGAAGTGCTGCAGAAGGACGAAGAGTATCTTCCCGTGCAAGAGCCTTGGGCGAGCATGCCGAATGTGGGAAGCTGGTAGGCGCTTTCACTTACCATTTGCCAAGGACAAACACCGCTTCATCCATGCCGGGCCAGGGCGGCATGGTGATGCCGACGGCGTGCAAAGGCGTATCGCCTTCACTGCGAAATTGAAATGAAGTGCCAACAGGAATCACAAGTGAGAGACCGGTCCGCAACTCAGTGATGCTTTCATCGACGACTGACTTCCTCCACATTTGGCCCTGCCCTGCGAGGATGTACCATATCTCTTCTACCGTAAGATGAAACACAGCAAACGAGACCTGTCCCGGCAGCAAAGTGAAGTGTGACATAGACCCGCGTTCACTTGATGCAAGAATGCGCACTTCTGATCCGTCCGGTGCCAACGCATCATAGGCTTCCGGCAAAATGCGATCCCGACTCATGCCATCAATTGCCCGCCATTCACTTCTACCACCTGTCCCGTGACATAACCTGACGCCTTGTCACTGGCGAGATAGAGGAATGCTCCCGTGCAATCATCAGCTACACCCAAGCGCTGCATGGGAATGGTTTTGGCTGTGGCGATGCGCTTTTCTTCGGTTGAGAAACGGTCATGAAACGCCGTGTGAATGGTGCCGGGTGACACGCAGTTGACACGGATATTCTTGTCCACCAACTCACGTGCCAGACTCTTGGTGAAGGCTGACACGAAGCCCTTGGCCCCTGCATAAACACTGCCGCCTGGGCTTGCGCCATTGCGGGCGGCAATTGAGGTGACGTTGATGATATTGCCATGGCCCTGCTTCACCATGTGGTCAGCGGCGATGCGGCAACAGTGGATGAGCTGACGGCAGTTGAGATCAAACACCTTGTCAATGAAGTCGTCATTCAAATCCGTCAGCGGCGTTCGCGCCACAAGGCTTCCCGCATTGTTGATGATGACATCAATGCGGCCAAAGGTTTGCATGGCGTGGGCGATAAGGTGTTCCGGCGCATCAGGTTCGGTCAGATCCATTTTGACCGTGCTGATTCCCGCAGCTTCAATGGTCGCCAATTCCGGCCCACCGCCAAAATACTGCGCGAGAACCTTGGCACCGTTGGCCGCAAAGCCAAGCGACGCCGCTCCGCCAATGCCAGTCACGCCGCCGGTAACGACGACGACTTTATCTTTGAAATCATCAAACATGGAAGTCTCCAACAGTGGGGAGAAGTTGGTGCGCCCTACGGGAGTCGAACCCGTCTTTACAACGTGAAAGGCTGTCGTCCTAACCGATAGACGAAGGGCGCACTGGGATGCAATCAGCCCAAATCGGCTGGTGCGGGCCGTTCTATAGGCAGCTTCATTCCGGTTGGCAAGCGGGGAAATGAGGTCCCTACTGCAGTCGCGCGGCATCTTCGATTTGCACACTTGGTACACGTCTGGCGCCCCATTCATCGATCACCAGGCGGCCTGCGATATGCAGGGGGTGTTGGCGTTCGGAGAGGAGGAGTTCGCCGAGTTCGGTGCCGATGGCGCGGAAGGCGATGGCTTTGATTTTCGTGCCGTCGCTTCCGACCAAGGTACAGCGCACATGGTCGGCTCCCACGGCATCGGCATAGACGACGCGGTGGGAGGGAAAGACGAACATGGGGGATGGATGGGCCGCGCCATAGGGGCCGGCTTGTTCCAGCAGTTCGATCAAATCCAAGGTTGCGCCGCTGGCTGACAAGGCCCCATCGATCTTGAGAGAGTTATCGCGGGCCTTCTCTACGCTTTCGACCAATTCCGCTTCAAAAAACTGGCGGAGGGTTTGCAGGTTTTCGCGGTTGACGGTGAGGCCTGCGGCCATGGCGTGGCCGCCGCCTTTTTCGATGAGGCCCTGCTCCAGGGCTTTGCGTACGGCTGATCCCAAATCAACGCCCGCGATTGAGCGACCCGATCCCACGGCACGACCCGTTGTCTTGTTGATGGCAAGGGCAAAGGCCGGAATGCGGAAATGTTCTTTCAGCCGTGCTGCAGCCAGCCCCACCACGCCGGGGTGCCAGTGTTCCGATGCGGTGATGACGACACTGGGGCGTTTGTCTTTTCCCATGGCGGCTTCGGCCTGGGCTTTGGCGTCTTCGACGGCGCGCATTTCGATTGCTTGGCGCTTGCGGTT
>JAYUVC010000181.1:0-4010 GCA_043754325.1 Hyphomicrobiales bacterium | reverse complement strand
GCTGACCGGGCGCTGGGTTTTGACTGGCTGGCCTATTGCAAATTCATGACCGACCACGAAACGCTGCGGGCCTATCTGCATTTCTTCTATCAGGAGGTGACGCGCAAGGGCATGTTCATCTTGCCATTGGTTGCGCTGATGCTGAACCAGCGGGAACGGCTTTATGAAACCCTGTTCATGATTTTTGTGACGGGTGTTGTCGTGGTGCTGGCGGCGGGCTTCTTCCCGGCGATTGAGCCCTGGACGCTGCTGGCGGACCAGGAACTGCTGTCACGCATCAAGTGGACGGCCCAAGCTGACCATGTTGAGGTGTTGAGCTATCTGCGCAATGATGGGCCGGTGTTTATCGATCTCGCAAAACTTGTCGGCCTTGCCACCTTCCCGTCCTACCATACCTGTCTGGCGCTGTGCTTTGCAGTGGCCACACGCGGCTATCGCGGACTCAATGTGCTGGGTGTAATCTGCTCTGTGTCGATCATCGCCGCCACGCCGATTTTTGGAGCGCATTACCTGATGGATTTGATTTCGGGTACCATCATTACAGCGGCGACTTTCTATGCGTGGAAAAAGTGGGTTCTGCCTGTGGTCGGGCCGAAGCTGGCGGCGGCGGGCGATGACGCTTTTGACTTTCCACAGGCAATTATGAATTTGAGAATCCCGGGGTCTGCCGCTAAACGGCAGGCATGAAAAGCACACCGTCTGCCGAACCCAAGATCACCCCGGAGCTTGTTGCCCAACATGGGCTGAAGCCGGATGAATATGTGCGCTTCATTGGCCTGTTGGGCCGGGAGCCGACCTTTACGGAACTCGGCATCTGCTCGGCCATGTGGAACGAGCATTGTTCCTATAAATCATCGAAGAAATGGCTGAAGCAGCTTCCCACCACGGGCAAGCGCGTGATTCAGGGTCCGGGAGAAAATGCCGGCGTCATTGATATTGATGATGGCCAGGCGATTGTGTTCAAAATGGAGTCGCACAATCACCCCTCTTTCATCGAGCCTTATCAGGGCTCGGCCACGGGTGTGGGCGGAATTTTGCGTGATGTGTTCACCATGGGGGCGCGGCCCATTGCGGCGCTGAATGCATTGCGCTTTGGTGAGCCGTCGCATCCGAAGACGCGGCATCTGGTGTCTGGTGTGGTTTCAGGTGTAGGTGGCTATGGCAATTCCTTCGGTGTTCCCACGCTGGGTGGCGAGGTGAATTTCCACAGGCGCTACAACGGCAATATTCTGGTGAATGCCATGGCCGTGGGTCTGGCCGATGCTGACAAGATTTTCTATTCCAAGGCCAAGGGTGTTGGGCTGCCGGTGGTTTATCTGGGTGCCAAGACCGGGCGCGATGGCATTCACGGGGCCACCATGGCATCTGCCGAATTTGACGACAGGGCGGATGAAAAGCGCCCGACGGTGCAGGTGGGTGATCCGTTCACCGAGAAATGTTTGCTGGAGGCGTGTCTTGAGTTGATGGCAACGGGAGCAGTGATTGCCATTCAGGACATGGGGGCGGCGGGGCTTACATCATCCGCCGTTGAAATGGGGGCCAAGGGTGATCTTGGCATTGAGCTCAATCTCGATCATGTGCCGTGTCGCGAAGAGGGCATGACGGCTTACGAGATGATGCTGTCGGAATCCCAGGAACGCATGTTGATGATCCTGCGGCCCGAGATGGAAGTGGCGTCGCATGCGATTTTCAAAAAGTGGGGATTGGACTTCGCCATCATCGGCAAGACTACCGACACGCTGCGCTTTGTGATCAAACATGGCGGCGAAGTGAAGGCTGATTTGCCTATCAAACAGATGGGCGATGAAGCCCCTGAATATGACCGCCCGTGGGTCGAACCCAAAAAGCTCCGTGTACTGAATGATGTGCCAGCCCCCGCTGACTTGAAAGCCGCCATTCTCAAAATCACAGGCTCACCCGACATGTGCTCCCGCCGTTGGGTGTGGGAACAATATGACTCGCTGATCCAGTCCAACTCCGCGCAAATTCCGGGTGGCGATGCGGGCGTGGTGCGCATCAATGACAAGAAGGCAATTGCCGTGTCGTCAGACGTTACCCCCCGCTACGTCGAAGCCGATCCTTATGAAGGCGGCAAACAGGCCGTGGCAGAATGCTGGCGCAACCTCACAGCCGTGGGCGCGTCCCCCATCGCCATTACCGACAATCTGAATTTCGGAAATCCCGAACGTCCGGAAATCATGGGGCAGTTTGTGTTTGCATTGAAAGGCATCGGCGAAGCCTGCACCGCATTGGACTTTCCCATCGTCTCCGGCAACGTGTCGCTCTACAACGAAACCAACGGCCAGGCGATTTTGCCAACCCCCACAATCGGCGGCGTGGGCCTGATGGCGGACTGGTCGAAAATTGCCACCGTGAAATTCAAGTCGCAGGGCGATGCGATTTTGCTGGTGGGGCCAAGCGGCTCCCACCTCGGCCAATCAATCTATCTGCGCGAAGTGCTGGGCCGTGAAGAAGGTGCCCCGCCCCCGGTGGATTTAAGCGTCGAAAAGAAGAACGGCGACTTCGTGCGACACTTGATCAACAACGGCCAAGTCACTGCCGTACATGACATTTCCGACGGCGGGTTGGCGTCTGCGGTGATCGAAATGGCAATGGCCGGAGAGCTGGGCGCAGAGCTGATGGTGAGTAATCACCGCGAACTCTTCGGCGAAGATCAAGCCCGCTATGTGCTGACCTGCCCGCCCAAGGAAGTCGCCAAGATCATTACACAGGCCCACGTCAAAGGCGTTGACATCATCCGCATCGGCAATGTGTCAGGCTTGAAGGAAGTAAACTTTGGCGGCACAGTGGTCACGCTGGCGGAATTGAGCGCCGCGCATGAGGAGTGGTTTCCGGAGTTTATGGCGGGGTAAAAATGGTGTGGTTATTAGTGATTCCTTGTATTGTGGCGGCATTGATCAGCACCAGCTATGATGACGTCGTTGTTCCTATAATCGGCCTATTCGCTCAACCTCTTGAAGAGAATGCGTGGTTTAGACTGTTGTCAGTGGTGCCGACAACGATTGTTTTTCTAGCTCTCGTATATTTCGCAAACAAGCGATCCTTCTCGGCCCCACATCATAATCATTGGGCGTGGTATCCTCTCATCGGCAATACATTATTGGCTTCAATTGATTTTGCAGGCGAAGCATTCGACTTCCAAGCCCTTTACGCATTCAAACTACCGCTTCTTCTGGCGATATTGCTGATGATAGCTTTTACCGCACTTAATGTTGGTTCAGCAAAAAAATTGACGAAAGGCCGGTAGCGGGTCAATTCTTGATGCACAGCCCCTTACCCCAGCATCACCACCCGCGTGCCCACTGATACATTCGCATACAAATGAATGATATCCGCATTCAGCATGCCGATGCAGCCCGCAGTCGCCTTTTTGCCAATGTCGCCCAACTTCGCCGACCCGTGAATGCGGTTGATCGTATCAACCTCGCCCTTGAACAGATACATGGCCCTGGCACCCAGCGGATTATCAAGCCCACCGGGCATGCCGTTTTTCCATTTCGCCAGTTCCGGTTTGATTTCGAGGTGATAGGGTGCTGGCGTCCATGTGGGCCATTCCGCCATTTTCTTTATGATGACTTCGCCCGTCCAGGCTTTGGCCCCCTTGCCCACGGCCACACCATAGCGGGTTGCCTGGCCGCCGCTTTGCACGTGGTAGAGGAAGCGGTGCACGGCATCGACGACGATGGTGCCGGCGGGTTCATTTGTTGCGAATTCCATGTCACGACGCTGGAATTTGTAGTCAAGTTTCTTGCCCTCGTTCATGTTCACGGGGAAGGGTTCTGCGGCGCGGGCCGGGGTGGCAAGGGCGCAGGCGGCGGTGGTCAGGAAGGTGCGGCGGGTCAGACTCATGAAGCGCTTTTATCGCCACTGGAAAATCCTGTCCACAACGGCTATTTAAGGGAAAATCCAAAGGAACCCCTGCCCCATGGCCATGGCTGCACACGAAATCGAACAGTTTATCAAAGACGGGTTGCCCGACGCTGTTGTGG
>JAYUVC010000180.1:0-7525 GCA_043754325.1 Hyphomicrobiales bacterium | reverse complement strand
GGGACTGATGATGTTTGCGGCCTTGCCACCGCCTTACAATGAAGGGCTGTATCGCTGTGTGAGTTTGGACTTTGGGCCGAAGGGCACCATCTGCAATGCAGCAGAACCTGCCCCCCACATGAACTGCACAACAACGCCGATGGAGACTTTGACGGATGCTGTGCGCTTGGCGTTTGAAAAGGCCATGCCGTCGAAAGTCGCCGCAAGCTGGGGCCATGCCAATGGGTTGAACATCGCGGGCTGGGATACACGCAGCAATGAAGAGTATGTAACCATGGTATTGGCGACGATCATCTCCGGTGGAGGCGCCACGCCGCAGCAAGATGGCTGGCACGCCGTTGGCCCTGAGTGTTGTTTTGGCGCTTTGACGTCTGGTGACGTGGAGTTGCTGGAATACTCTTACCCCATCATCATTCACAAGTATGGATTGATGACGGATAGTGGTGGGGCCGGAAAATTCCGTGGTGGTTCTGGCACGGCTTGGGAAGTGGAACCGCTGGACAGGGACATGCTTTGCATCGGCTTTGGTGAAGGGCGGCGGATTCCGGCCATGGGGGCGGCGGGCGCTGTGTCCAAGATGGTGGATAGCAAAGTGGGGCGCGTGCAGTTCAAGCGCGATGGGAAAGTTGAAGTGGTGCGCACCAACATCATGGAGCACATCAAGCCGGGGCAGACCATTACCAACATGAACCCCGGTGGAGGTGGCTATGGCAACCCGCATGAGCGACCGATTGAGAAGGTTGTGACTGATGTGAAGAATGGACTCGTGTCGGTGGAAGGTGCGCGAGAGGACTATGGTGTGGTTTTGAACAGCGCACTTGTTGTTGATACCTCTGCAACCGCTGCCTTGAGGGGGAACTGAGATGCGCAGTGACTATCGTTTGGGCATTGATGCTGGTGGCACGTTTACGGACTTCGTGGTTGCCGACCGTCGCAACGGCAAGGTGAAATTGTTCAAGGCATTATCTACGCCATCCGATCCGACCAAAGCGATTGAGAATGGTTTGAAACTGATTGCTGAGGATTTTGGTGTGTCGGCTTCGGACATCGTGTCGAACTGTGATCTCTGCATCAACGGCACCACGGTGGGATTGAACGCGCTGATCACCCATCGCGGTGGCAAGACAGGTTTGATCTGTACGGCTGGCCACGAGGACTCAATTGAAATTCGCAATGGCCACAAGGAAGATGGTTTCCGCTACGATCCGGAATATCCTGCCGCCACCATGTTGGTGCCGAGATACTTGCGTAAGGGCGTGCGCGAGCGGGTGATATCCGATGGTTCCATCCGCACAGCGATGGAAGAGTCGGATGTGCGTGCGGCCTGCGAATTGTTTTTGAAGGAAGGTGTTGAAACCGTAGCGATTTCTTTCGTCTGGTCGGTGCTCAACACCAAGCACGAGCGTCGCGCCGCTGAAATTGTGCGGGAGATGATGCCGAATGCCATTCTCACGGTGGGCAGTGAACTCTATCCGCAGATCCGCGAATACACGCGCACGTCAACGGCTGTGGTCAATGCCTATCTTGCACCGGTGTTGCGGAAGTATGTGGCGGCGGTTGATAAATATTTCAAATCTCTCGGTGCCAAGCAGCCCGTGCGCTATTTCCAGTCCAACGGTGGCTTGGCAATCGGCACTGTGATGGCGGATCGTTCGGTTTATGCGATCAATTCAGGGCCTGCTTCAGCACCACAGGCTGGACTTTATGTTTCAGCGCCGTTCAAAAAGAAAAATGTGATCACCGTTGACATGGGTGGCACGTCGTTTGACATCACATTGACCAAAGACGGCCAAACCAATCTCAACAAGAACATCGATTTTTTGCGCTATCGCATCGGTGTGCCCATGATTCAGGTGGAAACATTAGGGGCCGGCGGCGGTTCGATTGGCTGGATTGATTCCCACGGTATTCTGCAAGTGGGGCCGCAGTCAGCAGGATCGGAGCCCGGCCCTGCCTGTTACGGCACGGGCGGCACCGAGCCTACAACATCAGATGCAAACCTTGTGCTTGGCTATCTCAACCCTGAAGGCTTGCTCGGTGGCAAGTTGCCGCTGGATATGGACAAGGCAAAAAAGGCCGTGAAGAAAGTGGCGGACCAGTTGGGTATGTCGGTGGAGCGTGCGGCCTATGGCATGTACACCATTGTCAACAACAACATGGTCAATGGTATCCGGCGTGTGTCGGTGGAACGCGGTTATGATCCCAGAGACTTTGTGCTGGTGGGTGCAGGCGGTGCTACGGCCGCTCATATTTGTGCGTTGGCGCGTGAAATGGGTATTCACACCATCATTCTTCCAAAGCTTGCATCCGGTCTCTGCGCCTTTGGCCAGATTATCTCCGATGTGAAATACAATTACATGGCGACGTCACCAGCACGACTCGACAACGCTGCTGCTTATGGAAAGCTCAACAAGTTGTTCAACGATGTGGAGGTGCAAGGCGTCAAGCATCTCGAAGCTGATGGCTTTTCCAAAAAAGACATCGCCGTCAAGCGTTCAATGGACATGCGCTATGTTGGCCAAGTGCATGAATGCACGGTGGACATCGGCACTTTCGAGATCAACGAGAAATCGATTGGGAAGGTGAAAGATGCTTTCCATAAGCGACATGAGGAGCTCTACACCTACTCAGAACGCCACAATGCAGTTGAAGTGGTGAATATTGAATCGACGGTTTATGGTCGCATTCAGAAGCCGAAGCTGCCGAAATATGCAAAAGGCGCCGGTTCGAAGTCAGCACTTAAAGCTTATCGCAAGGCCATCTTTGATGCGTCTGGCAAGGCAACCAAAACGCCAATCTATGATGGCGGGAAAATTGGTGCGGGCACGAAGATTGTTGGACCGGCAATTATCGAAGAGATCACGACGACGATTGTGATTGAACCGGGTTGGGGTGCTGTGTTGGATGTGACTGGGTCCTATGTGATCACGCGGAAGAAGTAAGCAGAACTTCACCATTGAGGCTGCGACCTCCGGTTGACAGCCATTGCTCATGGTGCAATCCCCAGCCATCCATCGCTGCCGAGCACGGCGAGACCTTGGATTGGATATCGGGTTTGAGGTTCTGGATTTCGTAAGGATTCGTGTTGCATACACCAATCATTTTTGCTTTCATTCCTTGACAAACTTTCCTGCGCTCTGAGTCGAGCGGGGGCAGTCAAGAACGGGTAGTCTATGTGGTGAGGGATGTGCGTTCGTCGCAGTGTGATGACGAATGCAAGCAAGCGACGGGATGACAGCAAAAGCATCAATCTTTCGACTTGAGACCGTCACCAAGAGATTTGGCGACATTGTTGCGCTTGACAACATCAGTCTTGCTGTTGACCAGAACGAATATGTGTCGCTGCTGGGGCCGAGTGGCTCTGGCAAAACAGTTCTGTTGCGCACCATTGCGGGTTTTGATGTGCCTGATCACGGCAGCATCGAAGTCATGGGCAGGGATGTGACCCATTTGTCTGCGCATTTACGTGGCATTGGGTTTGTATTTCAGAATTTTGCACTGTTTCCGCATCTCACGGTAAGTGACAATGTGGCTTTTGGTTTACGTAATCGTGCAGTGCCTGCACCTGCGGAAGAAATTGCTTCACGCGTCAATGATGTCATCAAGCTTGTCGGACTCGAAGGTCTGGAGGGTCGCGGCATCGGCCAGATCTCCGGTGGACAGAAACAGCGCGTGGCGCTGGCACGAACGTTGGTGACGGAGCCAAAACTGATTTTGCTGGATGAGCCACTGGGCGCGTTGGATGCCAATCTCCGTTCACGTATGCGTAATGAGTTGCGGGCTATTCGCGAAAGATTAGGTGTGACCTTTCTGCATGTGACGGGCAGTGAGACCGAAGCGCTGGCCATGGGGGATCGTGTGGTTGTCCTGGATCACGGCCGCATCGCACAGTTTGATCACCCCGATACAGTCTACGGAAAGCCCGCATCGCCCAATGTGGCGATGTTCCTCAATCGCTATAATCTGTTTGATGGTAAGATTACAGGTTCGGTGTTCAAGTCTGAATTTGGTGATCTGGCGTTCACGAACCGCACTGACGCTGACCGCCCGGCCTATGCCATTCGCTATGACCGCGTTATGGTTGACAACGAGGCTGCGGGCAAAGGTGATCCTGGATTTTCGGCAAGCTTTGTTGCAAGCGAATATCTCGGTTCGTCGATCATGTATTTCTTTGCGGCGGCGGGTGGCAAGGTGATTGAGGTGGAACACCACCTCTCCAACGGTGCGCCGAAAACCTATGAAGCGAAAAAGACCTATCGTCTGCGTTGGAAACCTGAAGACGCGATTGTGTTTGGTTAGGGCGAACATATGAATACAACAGCAAGATCATCTTCAAGAACGGCGTGGTGGTTGATAGCGCCCGGTGTCATATGGATGATCCTGTTTCTGGTCGTGCCATTGCTTATGATTCTGTATGTGTCGTTCTGGACGCAGTCGACATTCAAAATAGAGCCAACCCTGACTTTACAAAGCTGGCAACAATTTTTTGCATCAGATACTTATTTGTCGTCGCTTTGGACCACGGTGCGGATCTGGCTGATTGTGTTGGCCACGACATTCATTATTGGTTATCCCACGGCTCTTTTTGTCGGACTTTTTCTGAAAAGCAAGACGCTTTCCACCGTGCTGCTCGTCATTTGCGTGATTCCGTTTTGGACCTCATTCCTCATCCGCGTGTTGGCTTGGCGGCCCATGTTGGGCAAAGAAGGTGCGATCAATATTGTGCTGCAATATTTCGGCGTTGTTGATCACCCCATTGAAGCGTTGTTGTTCACTGAACTCTCGGTAATCATTGGCATGACGCAGATTTATTGTGTGTTCATGGTTGGACCGATTGCTTTCATGTTGGGGCGCATTGACCCCAATATCATTGAAGCCGCGCGGGATTTGGGTGCAGGCTTCTGGCGCATATTTCGCACCATCATTTTTCCATTGAGCCTGCCCGGCGTTGTTGTGGGTGCCATATTTGTCTCGGTAATGGTGCTGGGAGAATTTGCAACGGCGTCTGCGCTCTCTGGCCGCAAGGTCAATTTGCTTGGGAACATTATTGTGACGCAAGTAGGATCATTGAAGTGGGCTTTGGCTTCGGTGGTGGGTGTGATCCTGACTGTGATTATGGGGATTGTGATTTCGCTGTTCCTGCGCATCGTTGACTTGAGACGGGAGCTATAGAGTATGGAGTCCCGCGTTCTCAAACCTGTGTTGGCTTTTTATGTGGCGTTGTTTATTCTGTTTCTCTACGGGCCATTTATCGTGCTCACTATCCTGTCTTTCCAGCAGGGGCCCGAAGGCGGGCCGCAGTTTCCCATCGTCGAATGGTCGACTTACTGGTATAGGCACATTTTCGGATTGACTGAGGCAACGCGTGTAGCACCGCTGCCAATTGGCCAAGCCATGATGCGATCTTTGACTCTTGCCTTTGCGACAATGGTGACATCGACAGTGTTGGGTGTGATGGCGGCACAAGCGTTTCGCAAAAAATTCAAGGGCTCAGGCATTGTGTTTTATCTGATTGTGCTTGGGATGATTGTTCCGGGATTGCTCACAGGCCTCGGTGTTGCGTTGGTAGCAAAAAACATTCTGAATATTGAACGCCATTGGTGGAGCACGGCCTTTGTACAACACGTCGTCTATACTTTCCCGTTTGCATTCCTGGTGATGCTGGCCATTCTCAATCGCTTTGACAGTTCTGTTGAGGAAGCGTCATGGTCGTTGGGTGTTTCACCCCTCAAGACATTCCGCAAGGTCACCTTCCCGCTGATATTTCCCGGCGTACTTTCGGCCATGCTGTTTGCCTTCACGTTGTCCTATGATGAATTCTCTCGCACGCTGCTTTCATCGAATGAACAGACGTTGCCGCTCGCCATTTACGGAACGTTCTCAGTCGAGATTCATCCTAACATCTTTGCCTTCGGCGTGCTGACCACGTTGTTTTCGTTCTCGCTGCTGACGGTTTACGCCATTCTGATGACGCTGTCTGTGCGCCGCGCCAAGATGATGGCGATACAGGAGGACATCGCATGACTGTGGCAATTGTCACGGGTGCAGGGTCAGGCATCGGGCGGGCCATTGCGCAGCGCTTGGCGCGGGATGGATACAGTGTCGTCGTCAATGACGTACGCAAAGATGCGGCGGATGCCGTGGCACTGGAGATTGGCGGCAAGGTTATTGCTGTTGCGGGCGATGTTTCAAAAGAAGCTGACGTGGCTGCCATTGTTGCTGCGTGCAATGCAGCGTTCGGACCCTGCACGCATCTCGTCAACAATGCTGGGCACGTGCATCAGGCGAAATTTGTTGATCTGGAACCTGTTGATTTTGATCGAATGATGGCAGTGCATGTGCGCGGAAATTATTTGATGATCCGGGCTGTGATCAAAGACATGCTGAAAGTGGGCAAGGGCTCCATCGTCAACATCGCCTCTCAGCTTGGGCAGATTGGTGGCGTTGAGCTTGTGCATTACTCGGCTGCGAAGTCCGCCATTATTGGCATGACGAAAGCCTTGGCGCGGGAAGTGAGTGCGCAGGGTGTGCGGGTCAATGCTGTGGCACCGGGGCCTATAAACACACCATTGGTGCGCAATCTTTCAGAAGGTTGGCGCAAGGCCAAGGCGGCGGAATTGCCATTGGGGCGCTTTGGTGAACCTGAAGAAGTGGCTGCCACAGTTGCCTTTCTTTTGTCAGATGAAGCGTCTTTATTTGTTGGTCAAACCATTGGCCCAAATTCGGGAGACGTAATGCTGTGACTCAAACTGTACTTATCACGGGTGCAGGCATCGGCATTGGCCGTGCCACGGCGAAAGCCTTCGGCAAGGCGGGCTACCACGTCATCGTGACGGATATTCTGGAAAAGGAAGGTCAGGCAGTCGTCGCTGAAATTGGCGGAAATGCCGAGTTCATCAAGCTTGATGTGCGCTCCACCGAAAATGCCAATGCAGTCATTGCGCAAGTGGAAAAGCAGCATGGGGCACTTGATTGCATTGTGGCCAATGCTGGCATTGTGCATCGTGTGCCGCTAGCACAATTGTCGGATGAAAAATGGGACACCACCTTCGACATCGATCTCAAAGGTATCTTCCGCATTGTGCGTCCAGCCGTCCCCGCCATGCGTGCTGCCAAGAAGGGAGCGATTATCGCTTTGTCATCTATCATGGGCACGACTTACGGCTGGGATGAGCATGTGCATTACTCGGCGGCAAAATCTGGCGTTGTCGGCCTGGTTCGTGGGCTTGCCGTGGAATTGGCACGAGACGGCATTCGCGTCAACGGCGTGTCACCCGGTTACATCCGTACGGCACAACTGCTTTCAAAAGAACATTCCGTGGGGCCCGACGCTGACAAGTGTGGCGAATACATCCCCATGGGGCGGATTGGCGAACCGGAGGACATCGCTGACGTCATTCAATTCCTTGCTTCCAACGCGGCCCGTTACATGACGGGTCAAGTGGTGGTTGTGGATGGTGGCTTGCTCGTTGGCCGCTACTGACATGAAACGAGATTGCTGCAGCAATTAAGACTAACAATGGAG
>JAYUVC010000179.1:0-3506 GCA_043754325.1 Hyphomicrobiales bacterium | reverse complement strand
CCTCTAACAGGGCACGGTTCAAACCCGGAAAACTACTGAAGGAGGCCGTCAACAGCTAGGCGACAGTTGAGAAGACCAAAATACATCAGCCCCGCACGCCCTCAGAAACCGTGTGGGACGTTTTTGTGTGGTGATTGAAGGGAATGGTGGGCGATGAGAGACTCGAACTCCCGACATCTTCGGTGTAAACGAAGCGCTCTACCAACTGAGCTAATCGCCCATTCCGATGCGCTGCATAGCGGCTCGCCGCGAGGATGGCAAGCCGCTTTTCACAAGTTTATGCAGGTTCTGGGATGGCTTCGATCGGCGCACCGTCAATGGCGGCCTCGAAGGTACGAAGGCGCTTGTAAATCGAGATTAACGATATGATTGACGTCCAAGAATTCACCAGAAACTGGAAAGACGAACGAACCTGATCGAAGGCATTTTGTATCTGGTTCAGCGGGCCCAAAGTGATTTTTCCTGCAACAATAGTTGGCAACATGACAAGATATGGAAAAATGTTGTCAGTCTGCAGGTAGACGATGCGGCCAACGTTGAAATACATGTAGTGAAAGTAGAGACGGAAGTAGTTGTTTTTCACATCCGTAAATAGTTCATGCACAGATTTTGGATCGGCCCGTGCTGCATCATCTTCGCCATAGACTAGTTCTTTCCGATATGCAGCTTCCACCTTTTGATTTTTGAATTCGAGGCCAGGCAGTTTGATACCTATCAGAGCCAGCAACCCTGTGCCGAATACAGACCACAAGATTGACGCGGTCACCAAGGGATAAGGGATGGCTCCCAAAATTGGAACTTCCGACACAACGCCTTCAAGCTTGTGCAATACTGGCAGGAACGCAATGAGAGTCATAAACGCATCAATGAGACTGACCCCCAGTGTTTCCATGGATGTTGAAAACCGCATGGTGTCTTCCTGAACACGCTGCGAGGCGCCTTCAACACTGCGCAGCTTCTGCCAATTGTCCATGTAAAAACCGTTCATAGCTGTGCGCCAACGGAAGATATAGTGACTAACGAAGAACCGGGTAATCACCGACATGATGACTGCAATGAGTGCAATCTGCATGAACACCAAAAGCTGACCACCAAATTCTGCAACGGTTACGGGCTTTGTTTTTGCCAAAGCAGCTTGCAACAAATCATAGAATGGTCCGTACCAATTGTTAATCGCTACGCTGACTTCAACCTGGAAGTACGTCACGAAAATGATCAAGGCGGACCCTAGTACTGACCAATTGAACCAATAGGTTGGTGCGATTTTCCACCATACAGCCGAGAAGATTGCAGTAATGGCGGCATAATAAACATAGAACCACAAAAACGGTTTCGACCAAAACACTGAAGCACCAATGATTGACGGAGCATCCGCAGGGGGATTTTCCAGCCCGATAAAATGGCCCCATTCCCTTGCTGCGAAAAACCACAGCAAGACGCAAAACAACGACCACAACCCAGCCGACCAGAAAAACAATCGCGGACTCGGGAAAAACGACTTGAACATCTGTTTTGCTTTCGGGGGGGCTTTGGCCCTATTGAATCGGTTGGGACATTAGTCTGACGGGATCGTCCGGGGCAACTGACAAAACTGTAGGGAATTCGTGATTTATCCGGGGAATCTGAACGAGGCTGTTGCTGCATGGTTGCGGCAAAGCAGCCAGAGCGGCTTGGTGGAGAAGACAGCACGCTTAAGCTCGGCCTATCGCAAAGGGGCAAATTCGAGCACTGTGGACCTCAGCGCCTATGTGGTGTCACGGGTGCCCGCCACATTTGCCGCCAATATGAAAGTGCATGAAGTGCTGGCGCAGGCTCTGCCGGAATTCGCTCCGCGATCTGTTCTTGACATCGGGGCTGGGCCGGGCACCGCGAGTTGGGCGGCGCTGGCTTGCTGGTCCAGCATCACGTCGATTATCCAATGCGAACAGGACCAATCTTTCGCCTGGCTTGCTGCGAAGCTGAATGTGGAAAGCAATTTGGACGTATTGCAACAGGCTTCGCTGGTGCAGAAATCCGAAGCGGGCCTGGCGTCAGATATCAAAGTGGAACTTGTCATCGCGTCTTATTTGTTGGCAGAACTGCCACTGATCATCATGCCACAAGTGGCAAAGCGTTTGTGGGACCGAACCGAAGACGTGTTGCTGCTCATCGAACCCGGCACGCCGCAAGGCTTTGCGCGGCTGCGCGTCGTTAGAGAGACTTTGCTGGGGCAGGGGGCGTTTGTGATTGCTCCGTGTACGCATCAAAATACGTGCCCGATGGCGGGAAGCAACTGGTGCCACTTCAAAACCCGGGTGCAGCGTTCGCGCGAACACATGCATGCGAAGCAGGCGACGGTGCCGTTTGAAGACGAATCTTTCAGCTATCTGGTCGTGTCTCGCAAAGCTGTGGCACAAACCGGTGGCCGCATTATCGCACCTGTCTCCATCAACAAAGTTGCAGCCACACTTCCATTGTGCAACAGCACCGGCCTACTCGATGAAGTGATTGCCAGCCGCGACAAGCCTGCCTACAAGCGGGCCAGGAAAATCGGCTGGGGCGATGTGTGGGAGTGACGTCACGTGAACTTTGAAATCGTGCAGGCCAAGGCATGGGCATATCTCGACATACTTGAAGGTTGGCTGGCCAGCCCGCAGTTTTATGCGCAGGTGATAGCTGTCATCGGGCTTTGGATTGTTGCAAAGATCATTGCGCGACAAGTGCTGAAGCGTGTGCCGTTACTACGTGAAGAACCAATGCAAGGCCGCTTCCTGCGTTATCAAAAACTGCTGTTCTCTTGCCGCAATCTGGTTGAGCCACTTGTATTCGTAGCCTTCATGGCTGCCGCCACTTCCGTCGCTGACGCCGCCTTGGGTGCAAGCTGGCTCATTCGCGTTGCGCAAAGTCTGGCACTGGTGCGGTTGCTGCACGCGGTAATCAAGCGCTTCCTCACGCATCCCGTGATCAATGCCGCTGCCCGCTGGATCGTACTTCCTATCGCTGCAATTTATGCGCTGGGGTACTTCAACCAATTCACAGGTGCACTCGATAGCATCGCGTTTCAAGCGGGTAATATCCGCATCTCGCTGCTGGCATTGTCGAAGGCTGCACTCTTTGGCGGTATACTCTTCTGGCTTGGTCGTACCTCGTCGAACGCCGGGCAAAAAGTCATCCGCGATCAGCAATCAGTTGATGTGCAAACCCGTGAACTCGCTGCGAAAGCATTGGAGCTTCTGGTCTTCGCCATTGTCGGATTGTTGTTGCTGAATATTTTAGGCCTCGACCTCACAACACTCGCTGTCTTCGGCGGTGCCTTGGGCGTGGGCCTTGGTTTCGGCCTGCAACAAATCGCATCGAACTTTATTTCCGGTATTATCATTCTGCTCGAACGCTCGCTGAAAGTCGGTGACTACATCGAATTGGAAGATGGCCGCACCGGCACGCTGCGTGAACTGAACATGCGATCGTCGACGCTGGAAACTTACGACGGCAAAGAGATCATGGTGCCAAATGAAAAATTCATCACC
>JAYUVC010000178.1:0-3835 GCA_043754325.1 Hyphomicrobiales bacterium | reverse complement strand
CGCCAAAGACCAACGCCTCAACATGCGCCTGCCATTGAGCTTGCTGGAAGCGGTGAAGAAGAAGGCCAAGGCAGAAGGCCTGCCCTATCAACGGTATATCAGGGCGGCGCTGGAGAAGGCGGTGACGGAGAAGTGATTTTGACGGCGAGCCATATTCCATGATATGGCTAGCCATATGAAAACCACCGTCCAAATCCCTGATGCACTTTTGGCCGATGTCCAGAAGATTGCGCAAAAGAACAACACCACATTCCGCGCACTGGTGCAGGAGGGATTGATGCATGTTGTAGAGCGGGAGCGGTTGAAGAAGAAGCCGTTCAAGTTGAAGGATTGTTCGGTGGGACCCCAAAAAGTCAACGAAGAGCTGGTTGGGCGTCAATGGGAGGATATTGTTGATTTGGTTTATGGTGATCGCAGTTGATTGCTGTGGATACCAATATTTTGGCCTATGCCCATCGCAATGACTCGCCATATCATGATGCTGCTTTTCCGCTTTTGAAATCGCTCTGCGAGGGGCAAGCAAATTGGGGCATCCCGTGGCCCTGCATCCATGAATTTATCGGGGTTGTCACAAACCAGAAAGCCTATCCTCCCGCCTCTACCATAGAAGAAGCTTTTAGCCAAATTGAAGCATGGATTGCCTGTGACAAACTAAAGCTGCTCGGCGAAGGCCCAAACCATTTTCACACACTGAAAGAACTCTCGCTCGCCGGACAGATAAGAGCAGCAAAAATCCACGACGCCCGCATCGCAGCGATTTGTCTGCAACATGGGGTGAGCGAGTTGTGGACAGCGGATAGGGATTTTTCGCGGTTTCCGAAGCTGAAGACGCGGAACCCGTTGGTGCGATGAAGCTTGCTCTTCACGTGGACGATTACTCGAAAAACTCCTCGTCGATCTTCTTCATTTCAAATACCTCCTCAACCCGGCAACCGACATTGAATCTGATCATGAGTTTTGTCAGGTCGCGGCCATCTATAAGCACGATGCGCTTGCCAAGTTTTTCTGCAGTTTCCATCGCAGCTTTGGTGAACGACGAGGTCGTTACGAAAAGTCCCTTGCTGGCCTTGTGCATGTCCAGGCTGCCAAAGAAATCACGAATGTCGCCTGCTCCAACTGTCACATCTTCGGCATAGCGTTTTGCCTGAACATAAACTCTATCCAGCCCCAAAGTGTCTTGATCAATCACACCATCAACACCATTGTCCCCTGACTTGCCGATTGCTTTGCCCGCTTGCGCCAGAGTGCCGCCGTAACCCATCGCAAGCAATAGCTGCACCACAACTCTTTCGAAGAATGCGGGTTTGGATATTCTGAGACGATCTAATATGTCATTGCCAAGTGCTGCGTGAATTGTGCGACTTGTGGTGCGCATCAAATCATCTGGAGTCTGGCTGTCAGGTGCTTGATTTTCAGCAACTACAGCTTCTGTACTCTCAAATTCGACTTCGGAGTTAGTCCGTTTTTGAAAATCCAGGAACTCTTTAAATTGTTTGAGAAACTTGATGTCAATCCTTCGCACGTCACTCGCCAAAACGTCGCGGCCTCTTTGAGTAATGTTTATGTGTGCGCGTTTGGGTGCTTCAACCAATCCTGCTTGCTTCAAGTACTGACGCGCCCAATGTACGCGATTATAGAAAATTGGCTGTTTCCCACTCGGAATTAATTCACTGAGTTCTTCGTCCGTGATTTGAAACTCGATTGTAAGCTTATCAATAATGTCACCAATTCGAATCTCACCCGCTGCAGCATGTTTTAAGACTGGTAACATGAGCGTTTGATAGTCTGGAATTGCCATTGTTGATCCCGCGATGATTTTTTCTGTTTAAGAACGTTAGCCACTTCAATGAAAAATCACAGCCCCAATTCACTGTGTGAACCAAGTCGCACCAAATGCAAAACTTCGTCATGAGTTTTGCGATAGATCAAAACTAAGTCAGGTTTTATATGCAGATCACGGTGGTATTGCCACTTACCTGTTAAAGGATGATCACGGAGTTTCTCTGCGAGTGGTTCACCTGTCAAAATTTGGAGTAGAAGTTCAGGAAACTCTTTTCCCAATGTCGAACCGTGACGACCTTTCAGTTCGCGTTTGTAATCTTTCTTGAAGCGCGAGGTTCGGTTAATCGTCGGCATTCAAATCCGCCATCAAATCTTCGATGGTACTGAATGATTTTTCTTCTCCTCGGAGGGAGGCTTCCATTGCCGCAATGGTTTCAGCGTTCGGTATAAGCGGTTCGAAAGGCAGCTCCTTGTCCTGCGCCACTCTCAACAGCAGAAGCCGAAAGGCATCGGATACCGTCAAGCCAATCGTCGCCAGAACTGCGGCGGCTTCGGCTTTGGTTTTGGCGTCGATACGGGCGCGGACGACGGTGTTTGCGGGCATGGAATTCTCCTGAGCTACAATGTAGCTCAGGCATCCAGCAATTTCAATGAATAATGCCGGAGCATCTCTGCCCCGGCATTTGTGATTGGCCTCCCCTACCCGATCTTCGGGGAGGGGCCGGGGGTGGGGTGGTTACAGGATCAGCGAATAGGCGGTGCGTATTGCAGGCCGCCTGCATTCCACAGCGCATTCTTGCCACGGGCAATTTTCAGCTGGGCGAGGTTGCGGTCAAAGATTTCGGCGTAATTGCCGACTTGCTTCACAATGTTGTAAGCCCAATCCGGACCAAGGCCCAAGCCCTTGCCGAAATCATTGTCAGCTTCCGTGCCATCAGGGTTCTTCACCTTGGTGGAGAGCAAACGCTGGATTTCCGGATTGGCCGAGGTTTTCATTTCGTCGACGTTCTTCGAGTTCACGCCAAGTTCTTCAGCGTTCACTGTGGCATAATAAGTCCACTTCACAATGTTGAACCATTGCGCATCACCCTGCCGAACAACGGGGCCCAAGGGCTCCTTCGAAATAATTTCTGGCAAAACCATATGGTCGGCGGCAACCGGGAATTTCAGGATTTCGGCGTAAAGGCCGGACTGGTCCGTGGTGAACACATCACAACGGCCTTCCCGATAGGCCTTCAAAACTTCTTCGTTCTTTTCAAACGCAACAATCTTGTATTCCATTTTGTTGGTTTTGAAATAGTCTGCGAGGTTCAACTCTGTGGTGGTGCCGGTTTGCGTGCAGACCGATGCGCCGTTCAATTCCAAAGCCGACTTCACGCCAAGCTTCACAGGAACCATGAAGCCCTGACCGTCGTAATATGTAACACCTGCGAACGAAAGACCAAGGCCCGTATCACGGCTCATGGTCCAGGTGGAATTGCGCGACAACACGTCGATGGCACCTGATTGCAGCGCTGTGAAGCGCTCTTTGGCCGACAGTGGCGAATACTTCACCTTGGTGGCATCGCCCAACACGGCGGCTGCTACGGCCTTGCAGAAGTCAACATCAAGCCCGGTCCAGTTGTTCTGGTCATCTGGTTGTGAAAATCCGATGAGGCCCTGACTGACGCCGCACTGGATAAAGCCCTTGGCCTTCACGTCGTCGAGTGTTGCAGCATTGGCCGCAACGGCAGACAATCCGAGGATTGACACTGCCGCGAATAGATTGAGTTTTTTCATGTTGTGCTCCCTGATGCGCATGACGGCGCATGTATCGCTGGCGATTGTGCCAGTCTGCGCATAGCAAAGCCGCATTTTTCGCAGAGGTCAAGCAAGGGTGTATCCTTTGTATCGAACACTTGCGTTCGCTGTATGTTCTGTGTTAAGCGCTGCCATGGTCAAAACATCCTCCATTTTCGTCTGCCAATCCTGTGGCACCACAACCTCCAAATGGTCTGGCCGTTGTGACGGTTGTGGCGCTTGGAACACCATTATCGAAGAGTCGACAGAAGCA
>JAYUVC010000177.1:0-10848 GCA_043754325.1 Hyphomicrobiales bacterium | reverse complement strand
GGGTGTACAGACCGGAGACATAGGTAACACCCGTTCGGAGACATGGGTAACGGTTTTGGCTTGTTCAATGAGGAGCTGGCCATGCCGTGGGGACCCAAGTCGATGCTTGATGTGAGATCAGAATTTGTGATGTTGGCACGTGGCGAGGCGGCCAATGTCAGCGAACTTTGTCGCCGCTTTGGTATCAGCACGAAGACAGCCTACAAGTGGCTGGGCCGGTTTGAGCGGGAGGGACAAGCAGGCCTTGCCGATCAGTCAAGGCGGCCAAAGAACAGTCCCGGACGAAGTGCTGAGGCGATGGAGGCGCAGGTGCTTGAGCAGCGCAAGAAGCATCCGGCCTGGGGCGGGCGCAAGATTGCAGCGGCCTTGAGACGCCAGGAAATCAAGGCTCCTTCGCCTTCGACGGTGACGGCCATCCTGCGCCGCAACGGTGTCAAGTTTGGCGAATTCGGTGGCGGGGCAGCAGCCTTCATCCGCTTTGAACATCCGGCACCCAATGATCTCTGGCAGATGGACTTCAAGGGCCATGTCGCCATGCGCGAAGGACGCCTGCATCCCCTCACGGTTCTGGATGACCATTCGCGCTACGCCATTGTCACTTCGGCCTGCGCCAATGAACAGACAGACACCGTCAAAACCCGGCTGGTTACAGCCTTCCAACGCTATGGCCTGCCGCTCTGCATCATGACGGACAATGGCAGTCCGTGGGGCGATGGACCGGGTTCGCCCTTCACGCCACTCGGCGTGTTTATGATTGAACAGGGTATCCGCATCGGACATTCGAGGCCCTATCATCCGCAAACCAATGGCAAGGACGAGCGCTATCACCGCTCCCTGAAAGCCGAAGCCCTCTCAGGCCCGCCCTTTGATGATCTCGCACAGGCGGAAGCCGCCCTGGCCAGATGGCGTCATGTCTATAACACCGAGCGCCCGCATGAAGCCTTGGGGCTCGGCGTTCCCATTGACCGCTACCAGCCCTCGCCACGGCCTTATTGTGAAGCTGTCCAAGCCTTCGACTATGCCCCCGACGACAGCGTGCGGCGTGTGCAGCAGCAGGGCATCGTCTCCTTCCGCGGCACGGAATATCGCATCCCGAAAGCCTTCTACGGCAAAGACATCGCCTTTCGCCCAACCGAAAAAGACAGCACCTACAAAATCTTCTTCCGCCACCAGTTCATCAAATCACTCGACATTCAAACCAAATGAAACCAAATTCAAAAACCGTTACCTATGTCTCCGAACGGGTGTTACCTATGTCTCCGGTCTGTACACTCCCCCACAAGGGGGAGGGAAATCTCATATGGCCAAAGGAAGGCCCTCATACGCCTTCGCCCAAAAGGGCTATGGCGCACACAGTCCGTCTCGCGCGTTCCGCGCGATCCACCTTCTCCCGCAAGCGGGCGAAGTGAAGAAATGCCCGCGTGTTTCACTTCTCCCGCCTGCGGGAGAAGGTGGCGCGAAGCGCCGGATGAGGGCCTTCCTTTGGCTATATGCGATAGCCCTGCCGACTTTGGTCGCAGCGCAAAACTCAAAGGAAATATCTGCGTCACTCCGCCGTGGGGTGCGGATTTTCGGGGTCTTGCGTGTGGGTTGATGTTGGTGCGGAGGCAGGGTCTGCGGTTTGCAGCCCATAGATTCCGGCATGCAATCCCCAATAGCTGACAACAAACACCGTCAAAAAACCCGCCAGTGACACGGGCAGCAGCACGGTACTCTGACGTATTGCATTCATGAAACTCAGGTCTCGCTTGTGGTCAACCGCGATGGCGATGATGATCATCATGATGAGGGCATGGCCGATCATGTCGATGCGGCCGAAGGGATAAACCGCAGCGGTGAAGATGATGAGCAGGCCCAATGCCGACAGACGGCGCACCAGTGGGGTGGCCAACAGTCCAAATCCCAGCGTGAATTCGGCGACCCCCGCCATGGGGATGAAGGCATCGCGCGGAATGCCGAAGGTGAGAAAGGGACGCTCCAGCACCAGCGGATAGAACCAGTCGGGGTAGGCGAATTTTTCGAGGCTTGACCACATCAATGCGATGGCCACGGCCCAGCGCAGAACCTCAAACCGATGGCTGCGCCACTGTTCATTCGAGGAAGCCGCCAGCACCAGATAGGCGGCAACACCCACGCCAAGTGCCAGGTAATCAAAGAGATGAAACAACTCATAGTCCCGGAGTGCCAGAAGCCACAGGCCAATGATGCCGATGGCCGAAAGCGGCATGGTGCGTTTTGAGAAAATGCCAGCCGCGATCAACAGCTGGATCCATGACACCCATTCCGCCGGAGTCTTCAGATCGGGCGTGAGATAAACCCCGCCCACGGCGAAAATGGCGACAAAGAAAGCCGCGATGACGCAGCGGATAAAATCGTCAAGGCGGTTCCACAGCGGATCGCTGGCGCGGTCCATCACCGTCATCACCTGCGCACCGAAGCGGGATTGTTCGATGACACGTGTCAACACCAGGAACAGCATGACGAGGACGATGCCGGTCCAGAACCACGGGTCGGTCAGTGTGGTGCTGACAGGTTGCGGTGAGGCTTTGACGATATAGGGGGCGAACCATTTGATGTGCGCTTCGGCGGGCGTGACCAAGGCAATGCCCGCTATCAAAGCGGCGACGTGTTTTGGTTTCATAGCAGTCTTGTTCACTTCATCAGAAGGGCGCAGAAGCTCGTTGCATCATGTAGTCGCGTTTCTGCCGCTGGCACAAGCGGCGAATGGGCACATCTAGCGGATGGGCACTGGGATCAGTCCTGCACGGGTGCTGCCGGTGCTTCCTGGCCTGTGTCTTCCTCAGGCACGTCACCTGTGGGTGGTTCAACTGGCGCTTCTGATGGCGGCGGCGGGGCGTTTGGATCTTTGCAGCCTGTCAGCCAAACGTCAAATATCGGATGTTCCACGGCGTTGAGGCCCGGGCTTTCGGCGAACATCCAGCCGGAGAAAATACGTTTGCGTTTGCCGTCGGTTTCCTGCTGCTCAACCTGGACAAACCCCGCAGTCTTTGGAGATTCCGTGACGGGTCTGGTAAAGCAGACGAAGGGCTTGACGACCAGCAGGCCAAAGTTTTTTTCTGCACCTACAGCAATTTCGAAATTGGTGGTGAGGCCGGTGATCTTGTCGAGTCCGGCAAACAAGGCGATGGGGTTTTTTATGCGTTCAGCCGCAGCCGGGCTGACGGTCAACAGGACGAGGGCGGCGATCGCCCAGTGACGTATCATTTTGGCGGCGTCGCAGGGGCGGGCGATGGTGCGGGGGATGATTTCGCCTTGTCGAACATGGCTGAGCTGATCAGCGACCAGATGTCGACGGCACCCTGGGTCAAGGTCATCAGGCTGCCTTCAGCCAGTCTTGTTTCCGAGCCACCCGGTTCCATGGAGATGAATTTGGCACCCAGCAGGCCTTCGCTTGTCACCTTGGCTGCCGTGTCATCAGACAGCGATATTTTCGGATCAAGCGTCAGTTCCAGGCGGGCCATATAGTTTTCACTGTTCAGGCTTTGAGCCGTGACTGTGCCGATCTTGATACCTGCAAGCCGCACGTCGGTGCCGATGTTGATGCCTTCGGCATTGTCGAATTCGGCAACCACCTTGTAGCCGCCTGAGGACACAGCGCCGACGCCTGCGGTTTTCGAGGCGTAAATGAAAAAGCCGACAGCCAGCGCAATGACGGCAGCACCGACAATGGTTTCAAGTTTGGCAGAATCCTGGGCCATGACTATTCAGGCCGCCATGCGGTGTAGGTTGCGTCCTGCTTCTTGGGCTTCACACCAAGTGCTATGGATCCCGGCGGACGATAGGCTGTGGCTGAACCTGTGAAGTTCTCTTCATGCGGCAATTCCCATTCGCGCGCCGCATAGTCACCGTCCTGCGGTGGCTCGTCATCGCGGTGGTGCATCCAGCCATGCCAGCCTGGCGGAATTTGTGACGGTTCGGAATAGCCCTTGTAAATCACCCAGCGGCGTTCCGGAATTGAATCAGGAATGGCTGACCTGGCGCGGTAATATCTGTTGCCATAACCGTCAGTGCCCACGTGTTCGCCTTTGCGCCATGTATAGAACAAGGTGTTAAGACTGGCGCCATTCCACCAGGTGAATAATCGTTTCAGCGTCTGCATGAGTGTCCCGGTTGATGGGTTTGAATTCAGCGCGAATATGCCGGAAGCCAGGGGTGAGGTAAAGCGGCAATCTCCCGCGGTTATGTCACGGTTTTGCCAGGAGCACACGGCTGGTTTTTTGCGGGTCTTCGGATTGTGCAAGAATACGGACATCGGGTACATTTTTGAGGGCGGCCATGGCAAAGCGGGTGTCGTCGGCGCTGGCTTGCAATGTCGCTGGCACGGAATAGAGATTGAAGCGGGGTTTGGAAACTTCCGGTGTGATGGAAATCAGATAAACCGGCTCCGGCAGGCCATCGACGGCGACTGCCACTTGCGCTTTGAAGGCGCGCAATACCAATCGGTGCTGCGGCTGGCCGGGGCTGTCCAATGTCATCGTCAGTTTGGCTTTCAAGCCTTCGTGCAGCGTTGGACGGGGCGGAAGCTTGCCGAGGGGGGCCTTGGGGTCGAGGTAGAAAAAAATATCCTGCCAACGCCAGACAGGCAGGGCTTTCCAGCTTTGTGTTGTCAGTGATGATTCGAGCGGGTCCAGCTTTCCAACCCATTGGGCGGTAAACACTTCTTCCGGTGTGCCTGCCAAATCAACACGACGGCTGGAAATATTGGCCCAGGCACCGGAGGACCATTGTGCTTCAGTGAAAGATTGGACGAGGGGCCTTGCGGCATAGCGCGTTTCAGCATCGCTTTCATTGTTGCCGATGTAAATGACGCCGGTCACAAGCAATGCCAAGGACGCAAAACCAACGAGACCCATGGGCCGGATGCGGCGTGCCGGAATTGCTTCTATGGCCATTCCGAAAAGGGAAGTCAGCAGCAAGGCCAACAGCCCGCCGACCAAAACGCCGCTTAGCCATTCAGCGCCCAGATAGACGCGGGAAAACGCAATTGCGACAACAATGCTGGCGCAGAAGGCGGCAACAACGGCCTTGCTCCAGCGACCCATGGAATGTCCGGCCAGTGCTGCCAGAAAGCCCAATACGAGCCCTGCCATCAAGGTGGCGGTGCTGGTGAAGCCGGCGTGCATCAGGCCTTCACGGGTTGACACAAGGCGGTTCAGGTTGACGCTCGCAAATTCCGCAAAGCCCATGATGCCCAATAAAAGCAGGGCAACGCGCCAGCCGCGCCAGACGACGAGCCAAGCCGCGATGGCCAATCCCATGGCCCAGACCACGGGACGTTCAGAGAGCATTGTGAGAGGGATCATGAAGGCATCCGCGGGAGCATTGCGCCATTCCGACATCATTGTTGCGACTGAAAGATCAAGGTTTGAAGCGGCATTGCGCAGCACGAAACCCGACACAATATCGACCAAGATGATGAGACTGGCGATGGCCACAAAAAACAGGAAGATCACGGCGGGTGCGCGTGGATTGGTTGGGTGAATGGCCTTTCCGAAGCGATTCCACGCCCGGCTGTTGCGGGATCTTGCCCAAATCGAGAGGTTTTGCAGCAGCGCACTGACATAAGGCTGCAAGCTGGCAGTCATGATGCGGATAAGCCAGCCGACGACGCCGATAATGACAAGAAGAACCAGCAGCACAATGACGAGATGACCAGACAGGTCTCCGGCCAGTGCCAGGCCTTGTCCCAACAATATACCAGGCCCAATATGGGCAATGGTCCAGACCAGCCCGGATGATACATTGACGATGAGGAAGTAAAGCTGGCTCATTCCGAGCATGCCAACGATGCCGGGAACCACGGCCTTTACGCCAGGAACAAAGCGCCCGATTGCAATGGACTTGCCACCGTGCTGCCTGACGAAATCTTCGCCACGTGCGAGAAGGGCCGGATATTTGTACAAGGGCCAGAACGTTTTAAGCTGACCGCCAAACAATCGCCCGGCCCAGTAAGACACCTGGTCCCCGGCAATCGCGCCCCCCGCCGTACACCAGAATACCGGCCAAAATCCAAGGTGGCCCGTGCCCACCAGCATTCCTGCCCCCACAAGTACGGCAGTTGAGGGCACGAACAAACCGATGATCAGCAGCGCTTCACCAAAGGCGATCAGGAAAATGACGGCCAGCGCCCAGCCCGGATTGGCTGAAAAATAGTCGAGATAAGGTTGAATATGTTCCATGCGCGTCCCGTGTGTGCCCACCCGCATATAAGCATGCAACACGTAAACAAAATGTCGAAACCGTGAGGATTACAAAAAGTTAGGCTTGGGCGCCGGAATCCGGCTAGTTTGTGCCGATGACGGTTACAACAATCTTGATCCTTTTGGGCGCCGGGCTTTTGGGTGGACTGGCCAATGCAATGGCAGGGGGGGCATCGCTTGTGACGTTTCCAGCCATGATGGCTGCGGGTCTTGCACCCATTCCAGCCAATGCATCGAATGCGTTGGGAATCATATTCGGCAATGTGATGGGGGCTTTTGCAGAGCGGCGCAAATTGCCGGCAATCGACGGGACCATGCTGCTTGCCTTTGCTGCGGCGACCGTTGGCGGGGCTTTAGGAGCCGTGCTGCTCTTGCACACGCCTGAGCGCATATTTGTGCTGGTGGTTCCCGCCTTGATCGGGATTGCAACTGCGATTTTTGCCTTTTCAAAATCCATTCAGGCCTGGGTCGCAGAACGGTTTGGCATGAACAGCGGTGGTTTGCGGGCGGGGCTGGTTTTTCCTGCCGCGATTTATGGGGGTTACTTTGGCGCAGGGGTGGGCGTTATCCTGATGTCGGTTTTGAGTGCGACCAGTCAGTGGGAATTGCGCACCGCCAATGCTGTCAAAAACCTTTTGGGCGTATTGGCCAATGCTGCTGCAATTGTGATTTTCATTGCCCGAGGCATGATCAGCTGGCCCGAAACGCTGGTGATGATGCTGGCCTGCATTGTCGGCGGATTTTTGGGTGGGAAAGCTCTGGCTGTGATTTCTGCAGCGACAATGCGCAAGGCCATTATCCTGATCGGGAGTGCCATGACGGTGTTTTATGCGTGGCGCTATTGGGCGTAGGCCAGAACTTTTGCGGCATCACCGTCTGAAGTGAAAGCCTTGAAATCAGCGTCATTTTCCAGCGCTGGTTCGAGCAGTTTGTGATAGTCGGCTTTTTTGATGGCCTGGCTGCCGAATTGCAGAAGGTGCGGATTTACAAATTGCGCGTCCAGCAGCGTAAAGCCGCCAAACCTCAGACGTGCGATGAGATGAACCAGTGCAACCTTGCTGGCGTCGGTGGCACGGCTGAACATGCTTTCCCCGAAAAACGCGGCACCAATCCGGATGCCATAGAGGCCGCCCACCAGTTCACCGTCCAACCAGCTCTCGACGGAATGGGCGCATCCCATTTTATGCAGTTGCCCGTAAAGCGTCACGATACGTTTGTTGATCCAGGTTTCCTTGCGGGAGTCAGATTTGGCGGCACATTCCGCGATGACGCGGTTGAATGCCGTATCAATGCGGATTTCATAGGTCTGTTGCTTCACCCGTTTCCGCAAGCTGCGGGAGATGTGAAAACCATCCAGCGGAATGATGCCGCGTTCTTCCGGCTCCACCCAATAGAGTGCCGGATCGCTGGCACTTTCCGCCATGGGAAACACGCCAGCGGCGTAAGCCTGAAGCAGGATTTGTGGCGTGATTGCGCTCACACCAACCGCCATTTGAATTTATCAATGATTTTCAATACACACTCCGGTCGTTCCCTTCCCCTTGTGGAGAGGGCTATCGCATATGGTGGGAAAGGGACCTCATCAGCCCTTCGGGCAGCTTCTCCAGAGGAGAAGCGACTTGCAGTTGGACCTCCCCAAATGCCTGATATAGAGGGATATCTACAATCCAGTCGCTTCTCCTCTGGAGAAGCTGCCCGAAGGGCTGATGAGGTCGTTTTGGCCAAATGCATTGCCCTGCCCACAAGGAAGAGGGTAAAGATAAGTCTCACGGATTGGTGCGGGCGAGATATTTTTCCAGCCAGTGAATGTCATAGTGGCCGTCGATGATATCGGTTTCGCGCAGCAGCTTCTGGAACAGCGGGATCGTTGTCTCGACGCCATCAATGACAAATTCCGACATGGAACGGCGCAAGCGCATCAGGCATTCAGCACGGGTTTTTCCGAAGACGATGAGCTTGCCGATCAGGCTGTCGTAATAGGGCGGGATTTTATAGCCGGAATAGAGCGCACTATCGATGCGCACGCCAAGGCCGCCCGGAAAATGTACGGCATCAACACGGCCCGGCGAAGGTGCAAATGTAACCGGGTTTTCGGCATTGATACGGCATTCGATGGCGTGACCCGAAAACTGGATGTCTTTCTGCTCGAACGCCAACTTCGCCCCCGATGCGACACGGATTTGTTCCTGCACCAGATCAAGCCCCGTGATCATCTCTGTGACCGGGTGCTCCACCTGCAGCCGCGTGTTCATTTCGATGAAATAGAATTCGTTGTTTTCGTAGAGAAACTCGATTGTGCCAACACCTTCATAGTTCATCGTCTTCATGGCGTCGGCCACGCGCGTGCCGATTTCGTCGCGCTGATGGGCGTTGAGGGCGGGGGACGTTGCCTCCTCCCAAATTTTTTGGTGGCGGCGTTGCAGGGAGCAATCACGATCACCCAGATGAACGGCGTTGCCCTGACCATCACCCAAAACCTGAATTTCGATGTGGCGGGGTTTTTCGAGATATTTTTCGAGATAAACATCGCCATTGCCGAATGCGGCTTTGGCTTCGGTTTGCGCGGTGCCTATGGCAAGTTCCAACTCGCTTTCGCTGCGGGCCACTTTCATGCCGCGACCGCCACCGCCCGCCGTGGCCTTGATGATCACGGGATAGCCAATGTCCTTTGCGATCTTGTTGGCATCCGTGAAATTTGAAACGCCGCCATCAGAGCCTGGCACAACCGGAATGCCGAGGGCTTTTGCGGTGCGCTTGGCTTCGATCTTGTCACCCATGGTGCGGATGTTTTCGGGCGAGGGTCCGATGAATTTGATATCGTGCTCTCTCAGGATTTCAGCGAAGCGGGCGTTCTCCGACAGGAAACCATAGCCCGGATGCACGGCATCTGCCCCGGTGATTTCACAGGCCGCCACAATTGAGGCGACGTTGAGATAGCTGTCCTTGGCGGCAGGCGGGCCGATGCAGACGCTTTCATCTGCAAGCTTCACATGCATGGCGTCAGCGTCAGCGGTCGAATGTACGGCTACTGTTTGAATGCCGAGTTCGCGGCAGGCGCGCAGCACGCGAAGGGCAATTTCACCCCGGTTGGCGATGAGGATTTTTTCAAACATTGCTTATTCAATCACCAGCAAAACTTCGCCAAATTCAACTGGCGCACCATTGTCGACCATGATCTGGGTGACTTTGCCGGATCTGGGGGCAGGGATCTGGTTCATGGTTTTCATGGCCTCGATAATAAGCAGGGTTTGCCCCTGTTTCACCACGGCACCGACGGTGACGAAGGGTGCGGCTTCCGGCGTGGCTGACATGTAAATGGTGCCAACCATCGGGGATTTTACACTGCCCGCGTGGTCGCCCGCCGGAACTGCTGCCACTGCAACAGACTGTGCGGTTGAGGCAGAAAGTTGCGGGACGTAGGATTGGGGGGCAGTCTGGTAGGTTGTGTTGACCGCCTTTGATACCCGCACACGGATACCTTTTTGTTCCATCTCGATTTCGGTGAGGCCGGTAGAATTCAGGATTTCTGCCAGATTGTCGATAAGGGTGAGTTCAGGTGAACGGACCATGGCTTTGGCCGATGTCGGTTTGGTGTTTTTGTTCGCTGGCATGGTCAACCCTTGTGCGTCGTGTTCGTCGTGGAATCTGTCATTCCACTGTTGCACAGGCTTATAGGCGGGAAGACACAGAAGGCCAACAGTGTTTGGCTCGAGCTGTGGACGATGCAACAAGCGGCGGGGAACCAAAGGGTGCGTTTGGCGTTTGTACCTAAATCACAAAGGACATGCTCCATGCCGACACCACATGAAATTGAAAAGAAGTTCTGGAAAGCATTGGAGTCTGACAAGACCATGATGCTGGGTCTGACAGGTGTTGACGAAAGCCACATGCGCCCCATGACGGCGCAGCTTGATGGTGAAAAAGGTCCGATCTGGTTTTTTGGATCGAAAGACAGTGATCTTGTGAGCAACATGAAGAAAACCAGCAACGCGGTTTCGACCTTTGTTTCGAAAGGAAACGATCTTTACGCCACGGTGCATGGTACGCTCAGCATCAACAATGATCGCAAGATGATCGATGAGTTTTGGAGCCCGTTTGTGGCGGCTTGGTATGAAGGTGGCAAGGACGATCCAAAACTGGCGCTGCTGTGTTTTGAACCAAACCGCGCCCAGGTGTGGCTGGATGCATCAAGCTTGATGGCTGGAATCAAGATGCTGTTTGGTTCTGATCCGAAGGATACCTTCAAGGACAATGTTGCCGAGCTGAAGCTGAACAAGAGGTAATGGCCATGGTGCAGGTGGTGTACAGGATTGTGGAACATGACGACGGCTGGGCTTACCGGTTTGGCGAGACCTATTCTGAGACTTTTGCATCACATGACGCGGCGCGTGCAGCTGCAAGGGTTGCCGCACGCGAGCAAATGGTGCCCGGAGAAAATGTCGGTATTTCGTTTGAAGATCAAAATGGGAAATGGTTGGAAGAATTGTCGGACGGGCATGACCGGCCGAGTGTGAAAGTGGAGGGGTGATCCGACTGTCGTATTTGCCTCCGACCAACAAGAAAAGGCCCTCATCCGTCTCGCGCTCACGCGCGATCCACCTTCTCCCGCAAGCGGGAGAAGTGAAGA
>JAYUVC010000176.1:0-14338 GCA_043754325.1 Hyphomicrobiales bacterium | reverse complement strand
TGGATCAACGGCTGTGAACTTTCCCACAGAAACAACTAATTTTCCGCCCAGCGTATCGAACGAACTGTCAGTAAAATAATTTGTCTTACCAGGGAACCCCGCCATGTAAAAGAGAGAAGAAAAGGGACGCTTCCCTTTTATGAAGGTATGAAACGGGGCGCATCCCTTTTCTCACATATCTGCCATTCATTCCAAACCGAAAATATTACCTCGCTTCACCGGAAAGTCACCCCTCACCGAACGCGCAAATCGGCAGTTTGGCCGGTGCCCTTGTCGGCGATAAACCGGATGCGCCCGCCCTTTTGTTGCACCACTTGGCAGTTCTGCGGAAACACGCTGTCACCCGCTTGCATCGTGCGGCAGAAATAGCCGTTGTTCCAGGTCCAGGTGCCGCTGATGTCGCGACCAAATGCGCGCCCACCGATGCTGCCCGACGGGCTGACCGTCAGGCGGACGCCCAGACTGGTCAAGCTTTTCCCTTGCACAAGATTGACGAAGGCGCCTCGATCAGTAACGCGGGCATAGTCTTCCGCCATCGCGGGCGAAGCAAGGGCAGTAAGGAGGAGAAAAAGCAATATTCGCATCGAACTTGAACGATGAACGCGACCGTCCGGATCATTCGCGTTGCAACACATCACTCAAAAAGCGTGACAACCTTCGCCAGCACGTCCGCAAGCACATTGTCCGGCAAGGTTTCAACGAGGCGTCCATTCCGCTCCTTAACATCAAGCACACGCGGCTGGTCGCATCTGACATACCCCGTGGTTTTGGTACCTTGCAATTCCACTGCAAAGCCGATGCGACGTGCAAAGTTGCCTCCGTTTGTGATGGGAAGAACAACAGGCAGTTTGGTTGCGGTGTTGAAAGCTGTGGGAGACACGATCAACACCGGACGATGCCTTTGCTGCTCATGGCCAAGAGCCGGGTTAAGCGCCACCATGTAGATGTCGCCGCGCTTCACAGAATTTCACGGCCCACAGGTGATGCGTCAAGCCATTCTTCATCTGCAGCAGAACGTGGCATTGAATAGTCAGACGCGGCCAGCAACTCCGCGATGGAATAACGCCGCTTGACCGCAACTTCAACAACCAGCCGCCCGCCATCGACAGCAACACCAACTTGCGCGCCAGCTTTCAGGTTGAGCAAATCGAGCAAAGCGGGTGGCACCGCAAGCATCACAGATCCACCGACTTTTCTGAGATTGGTCACATGCATGGTGATGCCTCCAATGAGTTATATATTTATATAATTAACGTCATAGCCTGTCAACTTCAAAAAACAACCCCATTCTCACGATGATGCACTCTCACACTCTTCCTCAAGCTCATTTTCGGGCAAAGGATCACAGGTCGCTGAAGACGCGCAACTGCGAAGGGCGGCACGCGTGGCAGCAGAGTAGATGCCGTCAACCGGACCTTTGTAGACACCCCGCTCCTTGAGGCCGCACTGATACATGCGGATAAAGAATTCCCCGCCGAATCCGATGGCTGCTTCATATTCATTGAAGGATTTGTCAAATTGACCCAGCACCTGATAGAGATGCGCGCGGGTGTCCCAGGCTGCTGCAAAAGCACCATTGATTCGCAATGATGCATTGACATCATCCATGCCATCCGCCGAGTTTTTCCAGCGATACAAGGTCCAGGCCCGACCGTTCAATGCGATGGCCGAATTTGGGTTGAGTTGCAGGGCCTTGTTGAGGTCTTGCATGGCTTCTGCAAATCTTTTGGCAATCGCAAGATCAGTGCCGCGAATGTCAAGGGCACGCTCCAGATCAAAGGCGTTCGTCGCGGGATCGTCAATCACTGCGCCGCATGATCCAATGCGCTTTCCCATAGCACCGTTCATGCAATCAGCATAACTGTCAGCCCTTGCAAGACCCGTCGCGCACTGGGTCAAAAACAGCGCGAGAAGCATAGCCAAAGCTGTTTGATGCGAGTTTTGGTGTTTCATGGTGAGAACACTACCACATTTCCCATCCACGTCGCCTCCCTGGGATGGCGCGGCATGCGCAACACTTGCCCGAGGCTTGTGGGTGGTCTCTACGGATTTCTGGAGTATTGCAGAAACTGGCAGATTGACCGCGCGGTGTCAAGCGCTTTTTTCCTTGTCAGGGAATTTAGCTGAAATCAAAGGCCGTTTCCCCCGCCATTAGCGCAAATTCAACCTATTCCCTCCATCCCTTGTTAACCAATCCTTAAGGTTCGGAACTCAATGTCGCCACAGGCAAATCAGCGTCTGGATTCAAACATGTCAATCAAGCTTACAGTACCCAACCTTTCTGAACTGAAACCCCGGATTGTGGTGTTTGGGGTGGGGGGTGCAGGTGGTAACGCGGTCAACAACATGATCGAAAGTCGCCTCGAAGGTGTTGAATTCGTTGTCGCAAACACCGACGCGCAGGCCCTGTTGACGAACGCTGCCACCAAGCGCGTGCAAATGGGAACGGCCCTCACGCAGGGTTTGGGTGCTGGTTCACAGCCGCAAATCGGCGCTGCCGCTGCTGAAGAGGCACTGCCTGAGATTCTGGACCATCTCGCAGGCTCCCACATGGCCTTCATCTGTGCGGGCATGGGCGGTGGCACGGGTACCGGTGCGGCTCCCATCATCGCGCGCGCTGCAAAGGAGCAGGGCATTCTCACGGTTGGTGTGGTCACCAAGCCCTTCCATTTTGAAGGTGTGCGCCGCATGGCGACGGCTGAGCGCGGTATTGAAGAGCTGGCCCGTTACGTTGATACATTGATCGTCATTCCAAACCAGAACCTGTTCCGCGTTGCAAATGAAAAAACCACCTTTGCTGCCGCCTTCGCCATGGCCGACCAGGTGCTCTATTCAGGTGTGGCCTCGATCACCGAACTGATGACCAAGGAAGGCCTGATCAACCTCGACTTTGCCGACGTTCGCGCCATCATGAGCGAAATGGGAAAAGCCATGATGGGAACAGGCGAAGCCTCCGGCGAACGCCGTGCCATCGAAGCCGCCGAAGCTGCCATTTCCAACCCGCTGCTCGACGACGTGTCGATGCGCGGTGCTCGTGGCCTGTTGATCTCGATCAGCGGTGGCCCGGATCTGACCCTTTACGAAGTGGACGAAGCGGCCACCCGCATCCGCGAGGAAGTTGATCCGGAAGCCAATATCATTCTGGGTGCCACATTTGATGAATCACTCGAAGGCACCATGCGCGTGTCCGTGGTTGCAACCGGCCTTGCCATTGAGGGCATGGAGTCGCACCATAAGGAGGACGGCGAAGAAACCGAACAGCACACATTCGGCTATCACAGCAAGCAGACCGAACCTGTGAAAGTCATAAAGCCCGCACCACTTGCCCCACGCCCGCTGCCATTGGCACCACTTCCTGTAGCCAAGGTGGACGAGAGATTTGAAGAGGAAGTGTTTGCGGAAACCCGTCCACCCATGCGCATGCCGTCGGTTGATGAATTCCCCGCCATCGCGCAAAAGCAGATCGCCGCCCAGCAGAACCGCGTGTCCAACATCGCCGAACAGTCATCCAAAAAGAAGATGGGTATTTTTGAGCGTTTGGCCACCGTCGGCATTGGCCGCCGTGAAGACGCACCGCGCGCCCCTGCAGCACCACGGGCCGAACCCTCCATGCCCGCAAAGCCGCAACCTCAACGCTATGCGCCACCACCGCCACCCGTTGCCCAGGAAGAGCAGAGCTATGAAGACGACCAGCTTGCCATTCCCGCCTTCCTGCGCCGTCAGTCGAATGGCTGAACCACGCACGACATATTGAAGCACACATCAAACCCGGCGGCCTTATTTCCGTCGGGTTTTCTGTTTGTATGGCGATCTACTTGCTATCTTTTCCGGTGGCCCAACAGTAAAAGCAACCATGATTGAATCTGCCGCTCTACGTTCCCGCCTTTACAACAGCAGTCGCTTTTGCGCAGTCGCAGTTCTGTGTTCTGTCGTCTTGGCAGGCTGCTCGTCTGGCAGCCTTCTCAATGGTGTTTTGGGTGGAAGCGACAGTTCCACGATGGGGGCAAAATCAGGCAAGGGCGGCGCCCTGTCTCCTGACATGGCGCAATCGGGTGAAGGTGCCGTTGCCGGCCTTTACAATGATGGTCTGGCTGATTTGAAGGCGGGCAGCTACAAGGCCGCCAATAAAAAATTCGCCGAAGTGGAACGCCAGCATCCCTATTCAAAATGGGCGACACAAGCCATTTTGATGCAGTCATTTTCATCCTACCAGAACAATGCCTATGATGACGCCATCGATTCCGGCAAACGCTTCATCGCGCTGCATCCAGGTCACAAAGACACGGCTTACGCCTATTATCTGGTGGCCATTTCCGAATACGAACAAATCGCCGACGTGCGCCGTGACCAGTCCCGCACCGCACGCGCCGTTGAAGCGCTCGATGAAGTGGCCCGCCGTTTTCCAGACTCGCGCTATGCCGCAGATGCCTCGCAAAAAGCCGCCAACGGCCGCGATCAGCTGGCTGCCAAGGAAATGGAAGTGGGCCGCTATTACATGAAAAAGGGCTCATACCTCGCAGGCATCAACCGCTTCAAAAAAGTGGTGACCGACTATCAGGCCTCCACCCATACACCAGAAGCGCTTTATCGCCTGGCCGAAGGCTACATGGCCTTGGGCGTGGTGTCAGAAGCCCAAACCGCAGCGGCAGTGCTGGGCCACAATTATCCCAACAGCCAATGGTACAAGGACGCCTACACGCTGGTATCTTCCAATGGAAAAGCCCCGGTGGCCAGCAGCTCGTCCTGGATCAGCCGGGTTTTCGGTGTTTAACAAACTCTTTCCCTCTCCGCTCGCCGGAGAGGGTGCCGCGCCCTTGCGCGGCGGGAGAGGGAGGTGAAAGCGGTGCGACATTCCTCACCCGTCAGCCTTCGGCTGCCACCCTCTCCGGCAAGCGGAGAGGGAAATCTGATTTCACTGGCGTACAAACCAAGAACCTCTCGATTTATCTGACCAAATCAGTCTATAACCCCAGCCATGCTGACTGCTCTCTCCATTCGCGATATCGTTCTGATCGAAAAACTTGACCTCCAGTTGTCTGGCGGCTTGTCCATTTTGACGGGCGAAACCGGTGCCGGAAAATCGATCCTGCTTGATGCTCTGGGCCTCGCCCTTGGCGCACGTGGCGACGCCAATCTGGTGCGCAACGGCCAGGACAAGGGCAGTGTGACCGCCAGTTACAATCTTCCAGAAAAACATGTGGCGATAGAATTTTTGACCGGACACGAAATTGAAGTGGAAGGCGATATCATTGTGCGCCGGGTGCAAACGCGTGATGGGTCCAGTCGCGCCACCATCAATGATCAACCTGTGAGCCTTGCCATGCTGCGCCAGTTTGCGGCTTTGCTGGTTGAGCTGCACGGCCAACATGCAGACCGCGCACTGGTCAACGTCAACAGCCACCGGTCCCTGCTGGATGCCTACGGCGGTCTCGACAAGCCGGCAAATGCAGTAGCATTGGCTTGGCGCACGTGGAGTGATGTGAAATCAAGACTTCAGGAACATGAAGAAGCATTGTCCCGCGCCGAAGTCGAGCGTGATTATCTTGAACATGCGGTCAAGGAATTGTCGTCTCTCGCACCCGAAGCAAATGAAGAACAGGGACTGGCAGAAAAACGCCAGTTCATGATGTTGTCAGAACAATTTGTGTCAGCCCTGGATGAAGCAGACTCGGTGCTGAGCGGCGAGACAGCATTTGAATCGCGCATCAACGCCGCACTGCGCCGCCTCGAACGCAGGAAGGACGGGGCGGGGGGAAGGCTCGATGATGTCTGTTTGGAGCTCGACACCTTGCTGCGGGCATTTGGCGAGTCCACGAGTGCGATTGATCAGGCGCGCCGTCAATTCGAGTTTGATCCGCGTGATCTGGAGAAATCCGAAGAACGCCTCTTCGCCTTGCGCGCTGCCGCCCGGAAATATCGTTGCAAGGTTGACGATCTTGCAAGTGTGAAAGACAAACTCAGCGCCGACCTGCAACGCCTTGAAGATGGCAGCGGCATTCTCGCCCGCTTGCAACAGGAAGAAAAAGCCGCCCGCACCATCTACGAAACCGCCGCTGACGATTTGAGCGCGCGCCGCCGTAAAACTGCCAAGCAACTGGACAAGTCCGTGCTCACTGAATTGCCGGCCTTGAAACTTGAAAAAGCCCTGTTTGAAACCGCAGTTGAGTCCGATGCGTCAAAGCCCGGTGCGCAAGGCATAGACCGTGTGGAGTTCAAAGTTGCAACCAACCCCGGCGCTGCGTTGCAACCGCTCATGAAAATCGCGTCGGGTGGTGAATTGGCGCGCTTCATGTTGGCGCTGAAAGTGGTACTGGCCGCCAATGGTTCAGCCCCCGTCCTGATTTTCGACGAAATTGATACAGGCGTTGGCGGTGCCGTGGCTGATGCAATCGGGAAACGTCTGCGCAGTCTGGCGAAAGACTTGCAGATTATTGCCGTCACCCATTCACCACAGGTCGCCGCACAGGCCAACCAGCATTTGCTGATTTCCAAAAAACCCACCAAAGACAAGCGCATGGCCACCAATGTTGAACCTTTGTCAGAGCAGGCACGGCAGGAAGAGCTGGCCCGCATGTTGTCAGGTGACACAGTCACCGAAGCCGCCCGCGCGCAGGCTGGCGAGTTGATGGCGCGGAGTGCCTGACGTGGCGAAGTTGATACCGCCGGAATTTGCAAGCCAACACGCTAACCTCGTCTCCGCCATCAATGCCCACGACATTGCCTACCACCAGAATGATGCACCAATCATCAGCGACGCCGACTATGACGCATTGCGCAAACAATTGCTGGCGCTGGAAAAAGCTTTTCCGATTTTGAAATCCAGAGACTCGCCCGAAGCAAAAGTCGGCGCAGCGCCATCCGGAAAATTCGCCAAGGTCAAACATGTCGTGCCCATGTTGTCGCTGTCCAATGCCTTTGAAGACAATGATGTCACAGATTTTGCAGATCGCATCCGCCGCTTTCTCAACTTGGGGGCCGAAGCAAACCTGGCCTTCACCGCCGAACCGAAAATTGACGGCCTGTCGATTTCCTTGCGCTACGAAAACGGTGAACTCGTGCAGGCCGCAACCCGTGGCGATGGTGCTGAAGGAGAAAACGTTACCACCAATATTCGCGTCATTCCCGATGTGCCACAGCAGCTGCGCAATTGCCCCTACCGATATTTCGAAGTGCGCGGCGAAATCTTTATGGGCCATGCCGAGTTTTCTGCTCTCAACGCGAAGCAGGCAGCGACGGGTGAACAAGTCTTCGCCAACCCACGAAACGCCGCCGCTGGTTCCTTGCGCCAACAGGATGCCGCCATCACCCGCACACGGCCATTGCGGTTTTTTGCCTATGCCTGGGGCGATGTGGAAGCACTGCCAGCCACAACGCAAATGGGTATAGTCGAAGCTTTCGCCAATTGGGGACTGCCTACAAACCCGCTTATGCAACTCTGCGAAACAGTGGACGACCTCTTCGCCCACTACCGCGCCATCGAAGCCCAACGCGCCAGCTTGGGCTATGATATCGACGGCGTCGTCTACAAACTCAACGACCTTGCCCTGCAGCAACGTCTGGGCTTTGTCTCCCGCTCTCCACGCTGGGCCATTGCACACAAGTTTTCTGCCGAACAGGCGACGACAATTCTGGAAGCCATCGATATCCAGGTTGGCCGCACCGGTGCCTTGACCCCGGTTGCAAGACTGAAACCCGTCACCGTCGGTGGTGTTGTCGTGTCCAACGCCACACTCCACAATGAAGACGAAATCGCCCGCAAGGACGTGCGCATCGGCGATACCGTTGTCGTGCAGCGGGCAGGCGATGTGATTCCGCAAGTTGTGTCCGCGATGTTGGACAAACGCCCGCCCCATTCCCATCCCTACGTCTTCCCAACCCTCTGCCCCGTCTGCGGCAGCCATGCCGAACGGGAAGTGCGAAGCTCCGGAAAGTCCGACGCCGTGCGCCGCTGCACGGGCGGACTGGTCTGTTCTGCCCAACAGGTTGAACGCCTGAAACACTTTGCCTCCCGCAATGCTTTCGATATCGAGGGCCTTGGTGACAAGATCATCGAAGAGTTCCACGCCGCAGGCCTTGTCAAAACCCCGCAGGATATTTTCACACTGGAGGCCCGCGACGGTGGTGCTTTGGCGAAACAAAATGGCTGGGGTGCCTCCAGCGTCGCCAATCTTTTCACCGCCATCAATGCGAGACGCAGCGTCAACCTCGACCGTTTTATCTTCGCCCTCGGCATCCGCCACGTCGGAGAAACCACCGCCCGCGTCCTTGCCCGTGCCTATGGCGACGCCTTGCAGTTTCGTGATCAAATGGTGGCCGCAGGACAGGGCGACAGCAGCGAGGCCTGGATCGAGCTGGTTTCGCATGACGGCATCGGCGACACAGTTGCAGAAGCCATCGTGCAGTTTTTTGCTGAACCCCACAACCGCGAGGTCGTTACAGCACTTCTGGAGGCAGTTTCGCCAACGGCCTTGGAGGCCGTTCAATCCAACACTGCAGTTGCCGGGAAAACCGTTGTCTTCACCGGTGCACTGGAACGCTTTACCCGCGAAGAGGCCAAAGCCACCGCCGAGCGTTTGGGCGCCAAAGTCTCAGGCTCGATTTCGAAGAAAACCGACTTGCTTGTCGCAGGCCCCGGTGCCGGTTCCAAACTCAAGGATGCTGAAAAACATGGCGTCAAAGTTCTGAGTGAAGACCAGTGGCTGACGCTGATCGGCGGCGCATGAACCGCAACGCTTTCCTCGCCGGGCTGAAAGACATCGCCCCCATGATGATTGCCTATGCACCCATTGCGTTGCTCTGGGGCACCCTCGCCGCCAGTACCGGGCTTTCACCGTTTCAGGCCTGGCTGATGAGCGCCTTTGTCTATTCCGGTGCCGCACAATTCGTCAGCATGGATTTGATCAAGACTGGAACGCCACTTGCGCTGTTGATCTTCGCCATCGCCACCGTCAGCCTGCGCCATGTTCTGATGTCAGCGTCCGTCTCCCGCCACATCACTGCAATCCCGAAACCAAAAGCCATGCTGCTGTTGTTTTGGCTGACTGATGAAGCTTGGGCCCTGATTGAGCGTCGTGCGCTGCACCAGCCGATATCGGCGTCTTATTTCGCAGGCGTTGCCATTCCGCTCTGGTTTGTCTGGATGACGTTTTGCGCCATTGGCACACAGCTGGGCTCGGCCTTGGGCGACACCACGCGCTATGGCCTGGACTTTGCTTTTGCCGCCATGTTCATCGCAGTGCTTGCAGGCTTCTGGAAAGGGACGCGCACTGCACTGGTGCTGGCAACCAGTGCTGCGGTTGCCGTCGTGGCAAAACTTTATATTCCCGGAGCATGGTATATTATCTTGGGTGGCATTGCGGGAATGCTGGTTGCCGTGGCAGGCCACACAGAAGAAACTTCGTCGCATGATTCCTGATGGCTGGTTCATATACCTTGCCATCCTCGGCATGGGACTTGCGACTTATGCCACGCGGTTGGCAGGTTACATGTTGTTGAGCGGCACCCACATTTCCGGACGCTTCAAAACCGCACTGGAAGCCGTGCCACCAGCGATCCTGACTGCGGTTATTGCCCCCACGGTATTCCTGCAAGGGCAAGCAGAAATGATTGCCGGTGCTGTCACGCTGTTGTCAGCTGTTTTGAAACTCCCGTTATTGGTGACCATTGGCCTTGGCGTCTCCAGCGTGGCGTTGCTCAGGACCGTCGTGTAAACGGCGCACAAGCCGCTTCCAACCACGGTCGCACATCCTCATTCACCAGTGAACCCAACTTGCGCGCCACCTCCGCATGATAATCATCCAGCCAATGAATCTCGGGTTTGGTCAGCAATTCCTCGTCAATCAAACGCTTGTCGATCGGCGCGAATGTCAAAGTCTCAAATGACAACATTGCCCTGTCACCGCCTTTGGGTTTGGCGGCAGGTTTCACCAACAACAGGTTCTCGATGCGAATGCCATATTTGCCCTTCAGATAATATCCAGGCTCATTCGACAAAATCATGCCGGGCTCCAGCGCCACAGTTGCGGCCTTGCTGATGCGGGCAGGGCCTTCATGCACGGAAAGATAACTGCCAACGCCATGCCCGGTGCCATGGTCAAAATCAAAACCCTGTTGCCACAACGCCGCCCGCGCCAACGCATCCAGCTGAATGCCAGTGGTGCCCACAGGAAACAACGCCATCGACACGGCAATCATGCCTTTCAGCACAAGCGTATTATGTCGCTTCATGTTCACGGTGGGATCACCCACGATGACCGTGCGCGTCACATCTGTGGTGCCATCACGATATTGCCCGCCGGAATCGATCAGATAGATTTCACCCGGACGCAGCCTGCGCCCGGTTTTCCCGACTGCGTGATAATGCGGCAGTGCCGCATTGGGCCCGGATGCCGAGATGGTCCCGAACGACAGGTCTTGCAGCTTGCCCGTGGCCCGGCGGAAAGTTTCCAACTTGTCCTGTGCGGCGATTTCCGTGAGCCCACCTTGGCGTGCTGCTGCATCAAGCCAGCAAAGAAAATTCGACAGGGCGGCGGCATCACGCACATGGGCCTTGCGGGCCCCCGCTTGTTCGATTGCATTCTTGCGTGCACGGGGCAACATGCAAGGATCTTGGTCTTCGAGAATATCAACCCCCGCCTCCTGCAGCAAAACCCTGAGGGCTTCAGGACACAGGTTGGGATCAATCATGACCTTTTGTTTTTTCCCGGCGAGACGGGCCAGAGTAGCTTCAAACTGGTCAGGATTTATCAGACTTACACTTTTGCCAAAATCTGTGAGAACCTCCGCAGAACACCGATGCTTGTCCACAAACAAACGCGCAGTTCCGTTTTTAAACACCAAGGCCCGCAACAGCGCGATGGGTGTACAGGCCACATCGCTGCCGCGAATGTTCAAGGCCCACGCCACTGAATGGGGATCGGTGAGAACAGCACATTCACATCCCCTGGATTTAAGTGCTTCACCCAACAGTGCAAGTTTTGCCGTGGTCGCTTGGCCGGAAAACTTCTGCGGCTGGTGGTAGACTGGCGCTTGTGGCGGCTGCGGTCGACTGGTCCATACAGCATCGACGAGGTTTGTAAGCGTTGGCACCAGTTTCGACCTGGCATCGCCGATCATTTTGTTCAAGCGACGCGCCTCTGACACGCTGGTCACCCACGGATCAAAGCCGAAGCTGCTGCCCGGCTTGAATTTCGCCAAAAACGCCGCGAGCCTTGCAGGGTCGAGCGGCATCAGTTCAATCGCCAGACCCTTTGTTTCCTTCGCAGCCTGAACCGTGTAGCGCCCGTCAACAATCAGTGCCGCACGTTGCAGGCCCACCAAAGCCAAGCCCGAAGAACCCGAAAATCCCGTCAGCCACAACAAGCGTTCAGCAGATGCCGGAACATACTCGCCCTGAAATTCATCCGTGCGCGGAACAAAAAAGCCGTCAAGTTTGCGGGATTTCAACACTTGCCGAAACGCGGTCAGGCGTTGTCCCTGTGATACGGTTTTTGTCACTGCTTTTAATCCCCACGGTTAGGCAACTGGTTTTGCTGCTTGATCAAAATCTGCATATCATTCTGCCAGAGCGTGATCATTTTTGGCTGGGGCAATCAGGGGACTGCTTGCTCTTTCTCGCAAGCTGTCCCCGAATTTCAAGATCAGGGACAGTTTGCGATAGAGCAAACAGTCCCTTTTTACCGCCTTGAGCCATTTTCAAGTGATCATGTTCCAACTGAAGAAACATGACATGAAATCATTAAACAAGCCATCGCCACGCGGGTCAATGCGCCCGTATCTGGGAAGTCACCAATCTGTGCATCAATATTGCCCTGCAACATGAGTACTGTGATTTTTGCATGATATATAAGCTCAATTTCGCTCAAATTGCAAAAACCGACACATTACTGACCGAAATTTTTGCATTCAACAGATAATATCGTCGTTTCAAAAACGACATAATTCAAGGACACTACGTGTTAATACCCCTTGGCTAAGTTGTTAACAGGGTCTGAATTTTGATATGCAAAAATCACATGTCAACTTGTGTATCTGGCGCTTGTTTAAGTGGCACCTGCATCATAAATGATCCTCAACATTGTGCAATGCACAAGAAATTTGGTGACGTGCTGAAAAGCTCCGGCGCCTGGCAGAAATTGGAGAATACAAAATGACGACCATCAACATGGGCCGCGAAACTGTTCGCAACCACGCCTTCAATGCAACACCCGGCCTGATGGGCCAGATCAAGACCTATTTGGCTCGCACCCACGCTGAAAAGCAGCTGCGCCAGTTGGATGATCGCTTGCTGTCAGACATTGGTTTGAAGCGCGCCGACATCGGAAAATCAATCTGGGGTCGCTGAACGAAACGCATATATCACGCTCCCTTGCGGGGGCCTTGGTATAATTATGTGAACGCCTGAAGCCGTGCTTCAGGCGTTTTGCATTTGCCTATGCCCGCGTCATGGCCATAGCCACCCAATTCTCGATTTTCACAATGTGGGTGGGAACAAGGCCGCGATTTTTATAGGCCGCCGAGACCCAGCGCAACTGGTCGCGCGTCAAGCCCGAAAGGATAATGCTGCCGCCTGGAGCAACCAGCTTGCACAAACCTTGCGCCAGTTGCACCAGCGGGCGCGCGAGAATATTGGCAAAAATCAAATCAAACGGACCCGCCTCCCGGATGGCATGGTGATGAAGTCCCGCTGCCGTCAGCGCACGAACCTGCGGACCCAGATTGTTGAGTATTGCATTGAGTTTCGTTACCCTCACTGCTTCCGGGTCAATGTCAGTTGCCAATACCCGCACGTGGCAGGCTTTGGCTGCGGCAATGGCGAGAACGCCGGTGCCGCATCCGAGATCAAAAATCCGCTGCGGCTTTCGCTGCTTCAGTATCGCGTCAAGAATCATCATGCAGCCAGCCGTGGTGCCGTGATGACCCGTGCCAAACGCGGTTCCCGCATCAATTTCGAATGAATGACCGCCGCTGCGCCGCCTGTCGCGGTCATGCGATCCGTGCAGAAAAAAGCGGCCTGCGGTAACAGGGGCCAAACCCTCCAACGAACGGCGCACCCAATCCACATCGGGGACGGGTGCAACAACGCCACCGCTGATACTCAATGTGATGCTGGCACCCTGTGCCGCCGCTTCATCTTCAAAATAGGCAACGACGTTCCAGAGCGCTTGCACTTCATCGGTTTCGTTGATCGTCACCGCCATGGCGTCGATGTAAACGTGTACGTCGAAAGTATCGGCAAGGGCTTGCGCGAGGTCGAGTGATCGCGGGGGCAGGGTGAGGGTAAAGCGGGCCTGTGACATGAACGCCGCTTTGACGGCCCTCGTCGCCTTATGTCAACGGCTGAATTGTAATCTCGACACGGCGGTTTTGCTGTTTGCCACGCGCAGATGCATTGGAGGCAATCGGCTCACGCTCGCCTCGGCCTTCGACCGAGAAGCGCTGTGGGTCCAGTTGTTGCGATGTCAAATAACGTGACACTGATGCGGCACGGCGGCGGGAGAGGTCAATGTTATAATCGTCCGCTCCATCTGAGTCCGTATGGCCTGCAACGTCGATCAATGACTGATCATATTCCTTGAATACCAGAGCAACGGAATTGAGCGTGTCATAGAACTGCGGCTTCACATCTGACTGGTCTGATTCAAATGTGACGTTCGATGGCATGTTGAGAACAATCGAGTCCCCTACACGGGTGACCGATACGCCGGTATTCTGCAAACGCTGCCGCAACTTGGCTTCCTGGTTGTCCATGTAAACGCCAACGCCGCCACCGGCGAGCGCTCCGATGCCCGCACCGATCAATGTGGCCTTTCGGGTCTTGACGGAAGTCGTTGCACCGATGAGAGCACCCGCAGCGCCACCCAGCACTGCACCGGTGCCTGCGCCAAGCAAGCCTTTGGATACCTGCTGTTCGCCGGTATAGGGGTTGGTGGTGCAAGCCGTCAGAATGAATGCAGACACTGTGGCGGCGACAATGGTTTTGTACATAAAGTTTCCCTCGAGATCCGGGCTGTGGTTTGATAGTGCCATGTGGCGACATTTAGGTTAACGCGCGGTTATTCAGCGGCAGAAATCAGCATGGTTAATGAATTTCGTCGTCTTCACAACCGTAGGCAAATCATTCACCTGTTGTCACAACCGGGTGATTGACGCGTTGGTGTTTGGCTAGCGATCGTACAATGCGGCAGTGTTTTCAGGGAGACGACTGGTCTCTTTCAAACAAGGAACACAATAATGAAATTAGAGTCTTTCTGATTCAAGTTGGCCTGTAGCTCGCGCTGCGGAAGTAGTTTGCACATTCGGTTGGCGTGATGGTTTTGATGATTTTCGCAAGTTCGTC
>JAYUVC010000175.1:0-3312 GCA_043754325.1 Hyphomicrobiales bacterium | reverse complement strand
TGAAGGACGGCCCCATGCAGGACGTGCACTGGCCAGCGGGCGCCTTCGGTTATTTCCCAAGCTACACCCTGGGCGCCATGATGGCCGCACAACAATGGGCAGCGATCACGCGGGAACATCCAACCGCCAACGAAGACATCGCAAAAGGCGACTTCACCTTCACCACAGAATGGCGGCGCAAAAACATCTGGGAAAAAGCATCAATGGCTTCAACACCGGAACTGATGCAGCAAGCCACAGCCGAAGCACTAAACGCGAAATATTTCATTGCGCATGTGAAGCAGCGCTATAGCTAGTCCGTCCACGGATTAATTACGCGCAAACCTTCGTGTTGAAAGTCTTTCACATCGCGTGTCGCAACTGCAAAACCTTTGGTCATAGCCGTTGCAGCAATTTGCAGATCGATGATTTTTACGACGGGCGTATGCGCTTTCTTCATAGCCATGAGATTAGCGCAGACATCTGCGGCTGCTTCATCAAAAACCAGAATGCGTCCAGCGAACTGGGAGCTTAAAACATCTACTATTTTGGCATTCAATTTTTGCTTGTCAGTTCCGGCAGTGAGCAGTGCTGATCCAAATTTCAACTCAACAATTGTCAAAACAGAAATGAAGAGATTGGTGCGGGGAACTGAGTCCAGCCAATGCAGAACCTTCACTTCGGGCTTGGAACGCATCATTTCAGATACAACATTCGTATCGAGAACAATCATTCTTCAGATAAATGTGTGCTGAAATCGATTGGTTCATACGCAGTCTCATATTCAGGAATGACCAACTCCACCCCTTGACCCCCATCAATCGCCCGCATGCGGGCCAACATGTCGTCCACCCACTTCCCATCGTCATGGGGCTTGGGTGCAGGTGCCAAACCCCGCTCAATCAACCCCCTCGCCTCCTCCTCCATGGAATGCCCTTGCTCGGCTGCGCGAATGCGGAGACGTTGCTTTGTTGCTTCAGGGAGGTTGCGGATGGTGATACTGGCCATGACATCAATGATAGCATTGCTATCATTGATGTCAATGATATCACCTGATGTTTGCCTGTTGGCCCGTGCGGTGAATATCCCTATTAAGGATTCGTGACTGACCTTTTCCTCTCAGCCGGTGTTGATCTGCCCTATGGTTCCGGTTCTGGCCCTGCCAAGAGCCAGACGCGGAAAGCTGCGCGGGTGCCATTGGTCACGCCACGGGTCTTGGAAGATGCAATTAAGAATAGCGCCTTTAACCCAACTCCCGAGCAGTTGGCGGCTGCCAAGGACTATGCCCGTAAAGCAAGAAGTGTCGGATTCTCGAAACAGAAAGAAACAAGCGTTCGAGGGATATTTTACGCAGACATTTTGGGCAAGGTGCTTGGGTACAGCACATTTGATCCCGACAAAACCTACTCTCTTGATACTGAAAAGAGGATTCGTACTGGATCTGCGGATGTAGTTCTTGGTCGTTTCTCAGACAGAGATGGCAATGAACTGATCGCACCCCTCGAAATGAAGGGGCCTTCATTTACAAACCTCGATGCTATTATTCCCGGACGCGGCCAAAGCCCCGTTCAGCAAGCTTGGGGCTACGCCATGGACGCGCCCGGCGTGTCTTGGGTATTGGTGTCAAACTGCATCGAAATCAGGCTTTACCGTTTTGGACGTGGCCGTGATTGTTATGAGTCGTTTGATCTCAAGCGGCTTGATGACCCGGACGAATTGCGGCGACTCTACATGCTGCTGGACGCCACGCAATTGCTCAGCGGGAAAACCGAAGCGCTGTTGCTGGCGACCGACAATGCTCTCAAAACCGTCACCGATGATCTGTATAAGCAATACAAGGCTTTGCGTGACCAGATATTGACATTTGTCACCACTGCAGCAGATGGCCCAAAGCTGAACCGCCGCACAGCAATTGAGCCGGTGCAAAAACTGCTGGACCGGATTTTATTTGTGGCCTTTGGTGGTGGCACCGGGTTGCTGCCGCCGCGGCTGTTGCAAACGGCAGCCACGCAAATTGCAACCATCAAACCCATACCGCTATGGAACAATTTCAAAGACCTGTTTGAAGCCGTGGACGTGGGCAGTGGTCACCCCCTCCACATCTGGGCCTACAACGGCGGATTGTTTGCACCTGATGCCAAAGTGGACGCACTCAAGCTTCCCGATCATTTGGCCTTGGCAATTGCTGACCTTGAACAATGGGACTTCGGCAATGAAGTGCCAGTCACAGTTCTGGGCCGCATTTTTGAACAGTCCATCACCGACTTAGAAAAACTGCGGGCCGAAGCTGAGGGAAAGCCGGCGCCCGAAGTTGGCAAGGTCAAAAAAGAAGGTGTGGTTTACACCCCTGACCACATTGCGCGTTTCCTCGTCGAACACACCATTAACAGAACTTTGGCCAAGCGCTTCAATGCGCTGCTGAAACACTACACGGGGCTCGATGCCCTGCCAAAATCTGACGACGAAACCCTGTGGCCATCAGATCAAGTCGAAACCAAATTCTGGTTGGACTATCTGGAGCAATTGCGCAGTCTCACCATCCTCGATCCCGCCTGCGGCTCCGGCGCATTTTTGGCTGCCGCCTTTGATACCTTGGCGGGTGAATATGCCCGTGTTCTGGAACGCCTTGCGGAATTGGGGGCGGAACCTGCTCTTGATGCTTTCGACGAAATTTTGGGCCGCAATCTCTACGGCATCGATCTCAACATTGAATCCGTTGAAATTTCACGCCTCTCCCTGTGGCTGAAAACCGCACGGCAAAAACACCGCCTTGCCAGCCTTGATGAAACCGTGCGCGACGGCAACAGTTTGATTGCCGACAAAAAATACGCCGAACGCCCTTTCAAGTGGGATGGCCGCTTTGCCGCCATCGCCAAACAGGGCGGCTTTGATATTGTCATCGGCAACCCACCCTATGTGCGCATGGAATATCTGACAGAACAGAAACCCTATCTCAGCGAACACTATGAAGTCGCCGACGACCGCACGGACCTCTACGCCTATTTCTTTGAGAAGGCTGTGGATGTTCTGAAAGTTGGCGGGCGGCTTGGCTACATTTCGTCATCCACGTTTTTCCGCACCGGCTCTGGGACAAACCTGCGGCGTTTCATGGCGGAGGAAACGGCCATTGAGGCGGTGATTGATTTTGGCGATGAGCAGGTGTTCGAAGGTGTCACAACCTACCCCGCCATCATCACTGCGCAAAAACTGGCGCAGGGCGAAACGCCAGGAGGCGATCTCCGCTTCTTCAACATCAAGCACCTGCCAACCGACCTGTCATCAGCTTTTGATGCGCAGGCCCAAACCATGCCACGGTCAAGGTTGACGGGAACC
>JAYUVC010000174.1:0-8240 GCA_043754325.1 Hyphomicrobiales bacterium | reverse complement strand
GGTCATCGTCATGGACAAATCCACTGACCTGATCCGCACCATTGCCCGCCTTGCTTACTTCTACAAGCACGAGTCCTGCGGCCAGTGCACACCCTGCCGCGAAGGCACAGGATGGATGTGGCGCGTGTTGACCCGCATGGCCGAGGGACGCGCTGAAAAGCGCGAAATCGACATGCTGTTTGATGTGACGAAGCAAATTGAAGGCCATACCATTTGTGCGCTGGGTGATGCTGCGGCCTGGCCCATCCAGGGCCTGATCAACCACTTCCGCCCCGTCCTCGAAAAGCGCATTGACGAATATTCCTATCGTTCTGATCCTGACGGCGCAGTGCGCCCCCACTTGATCCAACAAGCTGCGGAGTAAGACAGATGAAGCTGCACCAGATGACGGAAATATTGGACGTTGAGGACTCAAACCTTGCAGGCTCGACATTCAACGATTCCAACATGTCTGGCGCAACATTCAATGCAGTCGACCTCACAGGTGCAAGCCTTGACGGATCAAACTTGTCATCATGCAAGATCAAGGGCGGCAATCTGGCAGGCTCGAAATTTTCAGGCACCAATCTCACAGGCCTCGTCATCGAAAAATGCCGCATGACCGGCATGACCATCAACGGAATTCTGGTGCAAGATTTGTTAGACGCGCACAAGGCCCACCATGCAGCGCGTTAATTTGGAAAATGGAAAAGAAATACCCTCCCCTGTGGGGAGGGCTAGTGATGGACGTGGAGCGCATGCGCTCCCTGAGGTGTGCTTAGAGATGATTGCCCGTGTTCCCTCATCCGCCCTTCGGGCACCTTCTCCCGTTGGAAGAAACGGGAGAAGGCAACAACAATCAGCCTTCTCCCGCGCCTCTTCGCGGGAGAAGGTGGCCGAAGGCCGGATGAGGGACCGCGAGTCCGCTGTTGGATTGGAATGAAGTAATGCCAAAGATCAAAATTGACGGCGTTGAGGGTGAATTCGAGAACGGCTTGACGCTGCTGCAAGCCTGCGAAATCATGGGTGCCGAGATTCCGCGCTTTTGTTATCACGAACGCCTGTCGATTGCAGGCAACTGCCGCATGTGCCTTGTCGAAGTAAAGGGCGGCCCGCCGAAGCCGCAAGCGTCCTGCGCCATGTCGGTACACGATTTGCGCCCCGGCCCCAATGGCGAAACGCCGGAAGTGTTCACCAAGTCACCCATGGTAAAAAAGGCGCGTGAAGGCGTCATGGAATTCCTGCTCATCAATCACCCGCTGGATTGCCCGATTTGCGATCAGGGCGGCGAGTGTGACTTGCAGGACCAGGCCGTGGCCTATGGCAAATCCGGCAACCGCTTTTTTGAAAACAAGCGGGCCGTGGAAGACAAGGATTTTGGTCCTCTCGTCAAAACTGAAATGACGCGCTGCATCCAGTGCACGCGCTGTGTGCGCTTCACCACCGAAGTGGCGGGCATCACTGACATGGGCCTGACGGGCCGTGGCGAAGATGTGGAGATCACAACTTACCTCGACCAGATCATCACCTCGGAATTGCAGGGCAACATCATCGACCTTTGTCCGGTTGGTGCATTGACGTCGAAACCTTATGAATTCAAGGCGCGGCCGTGGGAATTGCGGAAGACCGAAACCATTGACGTGATGGATGCGTTAGGTTCCAACATCCGTGTTGACTCGCGTGACCGCGAAGTCATGCGCATTTTGCCGCGCACCAATGATGCGGTGAACGAGGAATGGATTTCCGACAAGACACGCTTTGTCTTTGATGGTTTGAAAACCCAACGTCTCGACCAACCCTATGTGCGCGAAATGGGTAAGTTGCGCCCTGCGACTTGGGCCGAAGCGCTGGCGCATATCGCCAAGAAAGTGAAAGCCGCAAAACCAGAACGCATGGGCTTTCTCGTCGGTGATCTGGTGTCGGCAGAGGAAGCCTTCGCCATCAAGGCACTTGCCACCGCACTTGGCTGCAACAATGTGGATTGCCGCGTTGATGGTTCGCCGTTGGGTGAACATGGTGGCCGTGCGGGTTATATCTTCAACTCCACCATCGCCGGTATCGAAGACGCTGACGCGATCATGCTCATCGGCTGCAACCCGCGACTTGAAGCGCCGGTGCTGAATGCCCGCATTTGCAAGCGCGCTTTGAAAGGCGGCGTCACCATTGGTGTTATCGGTGAACGCGCTGACTTGACTTACAATTATCAATACATGGGCGCAGGCGCTGACTCGCTGGCACAGCTTGCCGAACACGCACCCTCAAAAGCCAAAAAGCCGATGTTCATCATCGGGCAGGGTGCTTTGGCTCGTGCTGATGGTGCAGCCATTCTCGCACTTGCTGCCAAGGCTGCAGCTTCAATCGGCGTCGTCAAAGACGGCTGGAACGGTTTCAACATTCTGCACACGGCTGCGGGCCGCGTTGGCGCACTTGATGTTTGCGCGCTTCCCGGCGATGGCGGCATGAAGGCAAATGAAATGATCGCAGCAGCAGGCAAGGGCAGCATGGATGTGTTGTTCCTCGCAGGGGCCGATGAAATCGATACCACAGCCTTGGGTGCCACCTTCGTCGTCTACATCGGCACGCATGGCGATGCCGGTGCCAACCGCGCTGACGTGATTTTGCCGGGCGCTGCCTACACCGAAAAATCCGCAACCTACGTCAACACCGAAGGCCGCCCGCAAATGACGGCACGCGCAACATTCCCACCGGGCGATGCGCGCGATGACTGGTCAATCATTTCTGCGCTGGCGCAACAGTTCGGCGTATCGCTGGGCTGGAGCAATCTCGCAGGCCTCCGCGCTGCCATGTATGCTATCGCGCCACAACTCGCAGCCCTCGACACCATCCACACCGCTGACGCTGGAGCCTTGTCGGAACTGGAAGCAGGCGAGGGGACCACATTGAAAGATGGCTTCATGTCTCCCGTCAAAGATTTCTATTTCACCAACCCGATTGCGCGTGCTTCACGCATCATGGCCGACTGTTCGCGCGTGAAGAACAAGCCCATGTTGCAGGCGGCGGAGTGAGCCATGACTGAATTTGCACTTCTCATTGGTTTGATCGTCATCCAGAGTCTGGGCTTGGTAACGGCAGTTCTGATCAGCGTGTCAATGTTGATTTATTTTGACCGCAAGGTATGGGCTGCCGTGCAAATGCGGCGGGGACCAAACGTCGTCGGGCCGTGGGGGTTGCTGCAATCATTCGCCGATCTTTTGAAATTTGTGTTCAAGGAAGTCATCATCCCCGACAGCGCCAACAAGGGCGTATTCGTGCTGGCCCCGATTGTCACCGCCGTACTCGCACTCGCTGCATGGGCGGTGGTGCCGGTCAGCGAAGGCTGGATGGTTGCCAATATCAATGTCGGTATCCTCTATCTCTTTGCGCTCTCGTCCCTCGGCGTTTACGGCGTCATCATGGGCGGCTGGGCCTCTAATTCGAAATATCCTTTTTTGGCCGCGTTGCGTTCCGCCGCGCAAATGGTCTCATATGAAGTCTCCATCGGCTTCGTCATCATCACAGTGTTGCTCTGCGTGGGTTCATTGAATTTGTCTGATATCGTGCTGTCGCAGAAGACGGGCCTCGGCACCATGTTGGGATTGCCCAATTCGTTCCTCGACTGGTACTTCATCCCGCTGTTCCCGATGTTCGTGATCTTCTTCATCTCGGCCCTCGCGGAAACCAACCGCCCGCCCTTTGACTTGGTGGAAGCGGAATCGGAACTCGTCGCAGGTCACATGGTCGAATACTCCTCCACACCCTACATGCTGTTCATGCTCGGCGAATATACCGCCATTGTTTTGATGTGCGCCATGACAACGATATTGTTTCTGGGGGGCTGGTTGCCGATCGTTGATGTTGTCGTGTTGAATTGGGTTCCCGGCGTCATCTGGTTCATGCTGAAAACCATCTTCGTGTTCTTCGGCTTTGCCATGGTGAAAGCCATTGTTCCCCGTTATCGCTATGACCAGTTGATGCGTCTCGGCTGGAAAGTGTTCCTGCCCATATCGCTGTTCTGGGTTGTCTTGACAGCTGGCGTTCTCGTTACATTTGGATGGTTGCCGAAATGAGCCTCTCCCTCGCTGCCCGCTCGCTGTTCCTCAAGGAGTTCATGTCTGCCACATGGCTGGCCCTGAAATATTTGGTCGCACCGAAAGCCACACTGAACTACCCGCACGAGAAGGGGCAATTGTCTCCGCGCTTCCGTGGTGAACACGCGCTGCGCCGTTACCCCAATGGTGAAGAACGCTGCATTGCCTGTAAACTCTGCGAAGCCATTTGCCCGGCACAGGCCATCACCATTGAGGCAGGCCCGCGCCGCAATGACGGCACCAGACGGACCACGCGCTACGACATCGACATGACGAAATGCATTTACTGCGGCTTTTGTCAGGAAGCCTGCCCCGTCGATGCCATCGTTGAAGGCCCGAACTTTGAATTCGTCACTGAAACCCGCGAAGAGCTGATGTTCAACAAGGAAAAACTCCTGGACAACGGCGACCGCTGGGAACGTGAAATCGCGCGCAACATCGCGCTCGATTCACCCTATCGCTGAGGAGCCACCAAAATGGCTGTAACAATATTTTTCTATCTGTTTTCAGGCTTGGCCGTGGCCTCGGCCATGATGGTCATCCTGTCGCGCAATCCTGTGCATTCCGTGTTGTTCCTCATTCTGTGTTTCTTCAATGCAGCGGGCTTGTTCATTCTGCTCGGAGCCGAATTCCTCGCCATGATTTTGGTGGTGGTCTACGTCGGTGCAGTCGCAGTGTTGTTCCTGTTCGTTGTGATGATGCTCGACGTGGACTTTGTGAAACTGCGAGCGGGCATGGCGCAATATCTGCCCATCGGCGGCATTATCGGGCTGATACTCTTGGCTGAATTGTTGCTGGTTCTCGGCACCTGGAACATGGCACCTGAGGCGCTGAAAACTGGTGCGGCCACTCCAACTAATATCACCAACACCGAAGCGCTGGGCCAAGTACTCTACACCAAATACATTTATTTCTTCGAAGCCGCAGGCCTCATCCTGCTGGTCGCCATGATCGGTGCCATTGTGTTGACCCTGCGCCACAAGGAAGGTGTGAAACGCCAGAATGTGACAGTGCAGGTTTCGCGCACGCCAGCCATGGCCATGGACATTCGCAAGGTTGAATCAGGTGAGGGGATTGAAGGATGATGTTATTTCTCCGGCATTTTCTTACGTCAACAAATAAACCTCATGCTGAGGTGCCGCATTCTTCATGCGGCCTCGAAGCATCGGCGGGGCCACAGCGAAATGACTACCAATGCTTCGAGGCTCGCAATGGCTCGCACCTCAACATGAGGAAACTAAAATGATCGGACTCGGACATTATCTCGCAGTTGCCGCCGTGCTCTTCACCATCGGCATATTCGGCATCTTCCTGAACCGCAAAAATGTCATCGTCATCATGATGTCGATTGAACTCATGTTGCTGGCTGTCAACATCAACCTCGTGGCGTTTTCGTCTTATTTGAACGACCTTGTCGGCCAGGTTTTTGCATTGCTGGTTCTGACAGTGGCCGCAGGTGAAGCCGCCATTGGCCTTGCCATTCTTGTCACCTATTTCCGCAACCGCAACTCCATCGAAGTTGACGACATCAACATGATGAAGGGCTGATCATGTATCACGCAATCGTTTTCCTGCCCCTTATCGGTGCGATCATCGCGGGCCTGTTCGGCACAGTGCTGTTCAAGAACTTCGGTCACGACAGAGACGTGTACGGATCACATGACCATGCGGCCCATTCCGATCATGATGACCACCATTATCACGGCCCGAAATGGCCGATGTATCTGACCACTGCTTTCCTCATCATCTCCGCCATTCTTTCCTGGGTAAATTTCATTGGCTTCCTGCATGAAGGCCATGACCAGAAAATCGAGGTGATGAAGTGGATTTCATCGGGCGCATTAACGGCCAACTGGGCTTTCCGCATTGATACGCTGACCTCGGTCATGCTCGTCGTGGTCAACACGGTGTCTGCACTCGTGCATGTTTATTCGCTCGGATACATGAGCCACGACGAACACCAGCCGCGCTTCTTCGCCTATCTTTCGCTCTTCACATTCGCGATGTTGATGCTGGTGACGTCCGACAATCTTATTCAGATGTTCTTTGGCTGGGAAGGTGTCGGCCTCGCGTCATACTTGCTGATTGGTTTCTGGTTCAAGAAAGACTCGGCCAACGCCGCCGCCATCAAGGCCTTCGTCGTCAACCGTGTCGGTGACTTTGGCTATGCCCTTGGTATTTTTGGCTGCTTCTGGGTTTTTGGCTCCGTCGAATTCGACACCATTTTCCGCGCGGCCCCTGAAGCTGTCGGCAAGACCATTCACTTCCTCAATTGGGAACTGGACGCACTGACAGTGATCTGCCTGCTGTTGTTTATGGGTGCCATGGGCAAGTCCGCTCAATTCCTGCTGCACACATGGCTGCCCGACGCCATGGAAGGCCCAACGCCCGTGTCCGCCTTGATCCACGCCGCGACCATGGTAACGGCTGGCGTATTCTTGGTGGCGCGCATGTCACCACTCTTCGAACTGGCCCCTGTTGCGCGTGATGTCGTCATGGTCATTGGTGCCATCACGGCATTCTTTGCTGCTACTGTGGGCTTGGTACAGAACGATATCAAACGCGTCATCGCCTATTCCACCTGTTCGCAATTGGGTTACATGTTTGTGGCGCTCGGAGCAGGGGGGTACGGCATTGCGATTTTCCATCTCTTTACCCACGCCTTTTTCAAGGCCTTGTTGTTCCTCGGCGCAGGCTCTGTCATCCACGCCATGGGCGGCGAACAGGACATGCGCAAGATGGGTGGCCTCGCCCCGCACATTCGCATCACTTGGGCCTTGATGCTTGTTGGCACGCTTGCGCTCACGGGCTTTCCGTTCACAGCGGGCTATTATTCGAAAGACGCGGTGATTGAAGCCGCCTACATGGCAGAGTCAGGACCGCATCTCTTTGCTTTCGTGCTATTGGTGGTGGCTGCGTTCTTCACGTCTTTCTATTCATGGCGATTGGCCTTCCTGACATTCAACGGCCCGACCCGTGCTGACCATCACACCATCGAGCACGCGCATGAAAGCCCGCCGGTCATGCTCGTCCCGCTTTTTGTGCTGGCCGCCGGTGCCATCGTGGCAGGCGTTGTCTTTGCACCTTACTTCATCGGGCATGAACAGGAACTCTTCTGGGGCAGTTCGATTGCGCGAAACGAGATCGTGGAAAAAATCCACGACGTGCCAGGTTGGGTCAAATACTCGCCGTTGATCGCCATGCTGGGCGGTTTCGTTCTCGCCTTCCTGTTCTACATCCGCAACACATCGCTTCCGGGCAAACTCGCAGCCATGCATCAGCCAGTGTATCAGTTCCTGCTCAACAAGTGGTATTTCGACGAGCTTTATGACTTCCTGTTCGTGAAGCCCGCCTTCTGGCTTGGCCGCCTGTTCTGGAAGCAGGGCGATGGGGCCACCATTGACGGCCTCGGCCCCAATGGCATTGCGGCCCGCATCAGCGACGGCTCCGGCCTGATCGTCCGTCTACAAACGGGTTATGTCTATCACTACGCCTTCGCCATGCTAATCGGCGTCGCAGCAATCATCTCGTGGATTTCCTTCGGAGGCGCACACTAAATGGATTGGCCCGTGCTTTCCGTCATCACGTTCTTGCCGCTGCTTGGCGTCGTCGCCATTCTGCTGGCCAAGGGAGAAGATGAAGCCGCAAACAAATACGCGCGTTACGCTGCGCTGTGGACGACCGTCGTCACCTTCCTCGTTTCGCTGTTGATCCCCTTCAACTTCATCTCCGCTGAATCAGGTTTCCAGTTTGTTGAACTTCATGAGTGGATGGGCGGCTACGCCAAATATCATCTTGGCGTTGACGGCATATCAATGCCGCTCATCATTCTGACAACGTTCCTCATGCCGATCTGCATCGTGGCTTCGTGGTATGTCGACAAGCGCGTCAAGGAATACATGATCGCTTTCCTTGTGCTGGAAACGCTGATGATCGGCGTATTCTGTTCGCTCGACATCGTTCTGTTCTACGTCTTCTTCGAAGCAGGCCTGATCCCGATGTTCCTGATCATCGGCATCTGGGGTGGTGCACGCCGCGTCTATGCCTCGTTCAAGTTCTTCCTCTACACACTGTTGGGTTCGGTGCTCATGTTGCTGGCCATCATCGCCATGTATTGGCATGCGGGTACCACGGACATTGTGGTGTTGTTGTCGAACCCGAAAACCTTTCCGC
>JAYUVC010000173.1:0-4412 GCA_043754325.1 Hyphomicrobiales bacterium | reverse complement strand
TGTATCCGGTGGCGAGCTTGCGCTTTCCCATGTGGCGAAAGACCAGTTTCATCTCTATCGTCTCTTTGAGTTCAGAAAGTCTCCCCGCCTCTTCAATCTCGTGGGAGGGCTTGACCAGCATTGCCTGCTTGATCCAGTGACCTATCGGGCCAGTTTTGGGTGACGGCCGGTTTGCGGTTTATAAAGAGTGGGGTGTTAGATTTCGGAAAAATTTCAGTCTATAGCCATTGTCCCGTTTGCATAAGTAGCTATACAAATAGTAGTAACACGGTCGAGTGGCAGACCGCGATTTGTTGTGCATGGCCAAGTGCAGTAAGGGTCGGCTTCGCCGGGATCAATTTCATGCGCGTCTAAAACGCCCGCGGGGGCAGCGAGGTTGTGGGCAGGTAGACTGCGCGAGCGCGTACTGAAAACGCGCTTAAAACAACTGAGTGTTTCTTGACACGAAGCCGTTGACGTTTGAGAAATTGGAGCGAAGCAAGGCATGGTAATGAGAAAAAAGGAACCGCGAGTGGTTGAAAAAACGCAGGTGTGTTCGGAGGAAGGCATTTTGCGATCCGAGTTTTCAAAGCGTCGCCTCGACAAGATCTTCACCTCGGTAAATAGCGGGGACGTTTCAAGTCTGCTTGACCAGGGATGGATTCCCTTTAAGGAGGGTAAAACAAGAACGCGTTTGCAGCAACCTAAAGACATTGAACAGCAACTGACAGATGATCTTTGGTGCCTCTTTCATCGTATGGGCTATCGCGCCCTAAATTTGACGGATTTCGAAGTTACGTTTGTTAATGCGGATGGGTCTCCGGGAACAAGAAAACTAGCCGTCCTCGCGGAAGACGACGAGACTGTGGTGATCGTGGAGTGCAAGTTCAGACAAGAGCGCGGGCGAAAGAGTTTCGCCAAAGATATTGTCGAAACAGGGCTCGCGCGCCGCGCACTTCAGAAACTTCTGCAGGCGCGCCATCGAGATGTCAAGAAACATAAGATTCTTTGGATGTATGCAACACGCAACATCATTTGGTCCGAGCGGGATATTGAAGATGCCACGACTAAGGGGATACGCGTCGTCACCGAGAACGAACTCCAATATTTCGATTCGTTCATCCGTTACATGGGTCCCGCCGGGCGCTTCCAATTTCTTGCGGAGTATTTTGAAGGGCAAGATATTCCAGGGTTGGAGGATGTACGTATCCCAGCGACGCAAGGGGTATTTGGAAAGACTAAATTCTTTAGTTTTGTTTCGACGCCACGGCGATTACTAAAGATTGCGTTCATCAATCATCAAGCGCTGAATCACCCAGATGGGCGTCCTGCGTATCAACGGATGATCTCCCCAAGTCGAATCAAAGAAATACAAAGATTCATTGAGAATGGTGGCTATTTCCCGACAAACATTCTCGTCAACTTTAACAAAGTCTGTCGCTTTGATCTACTTCCGAAGGACAACACAGACCCAGTTACGAAGTTTGGCTGGCTGCATCTTCCGCGTAGTTACAAGGCTGCATGGGTAATTGACGGGCAGCATAGGCTTTATGGATACTCCCATCTTTCAGGCAAATACTTGGATCAACCAATTGCAGTAATTGGATTCGAACTCCTACCTGTGAAAGATGAAGCTGAGTTGTTTGTGACAATCAACCACGAGCAGAAAAGCGTTCCCAAGAGCGTCTTGATCGGGTTACAAGCAGACCTCAAGATTAACTCGAAGATACCTAAAGAACGGCTCGGGGCGATTGCCTCGGCAGTTGCTAAAGGGGCAGGGGCAGACCCGACCAGCCCGTTCTTCCAGCGATTTGCTGTGCAAGGGATGCACTCTCAAGAAAGTCAAAGTCTAACTATTCCCGAAGTGGTTAACGGGCTGGTCCGCGCAGGTTTGCTTGGCCGCATTATTCAAGGCAATCATGTGCCTGGTCCTATGACCGGCTCCACAGATGAACAGACTATTCGGCGTGGACAAAAAGTAGTTGACCTATTCTTTCACCTGATACGGGATGCCAATCCTCGGCGATGGGAAATGGGCCGGGATGGCTATATTTCAACCAATCCAGGCATCCGGGCGTATTTACTTCTCCTGTCGGAATGTTGCGCGCATTTTCAAACCACTGAAGTACTTGATCCTGTAGCTGTGCAGGAAGGCGCACTTGTTGATAATGTAGCGAATTTGATTGAACCAGTGCTTGTACTTGTTCGTAGTGATGATGATCTCGAAATCAAGACACGATTCTCTAGAAAATTTGGCGAAGGTGGCGTGCGCGAGTACTTTGAAAACTTAGCCGAGCTTATCTGCGATAAGCAGCCGAATTTTGGCAGCCCTGAACTCCGCACGACACTTGCATTGAAGAAGGATCAGAGGCGGTTCGCCGCTGACGCAGATGTTATTGCACTAAGCAAAGAGATGCTCGATAAGGCTGTAATGTTATTGAAGGATGCCTACGGCGAAGCGATTGGGCCCTCAGGAGAGAAGGCGTACTGGCGTCAAGGAGTGGAAAACTCTAAGATTAAAACGTCAGCCTATCAGAAGCAATTGGAAGATAAATCACAGCAACCAATAGAAGCCTTCCTTGATATTGTTGATATTAAGGAAATAGCACGCCAAAGGAGCAATTGGCAATATTTTCAGATGATCTTTTCTATTCCCTTACCGGGAGAGAAGGGGAAGGTCTACTATCTGGACTGGATGGATAAATTCAACGAACTTCGGCGGATTCCGGCGCACCCCAGTGGGACTAGAACATATAGCGAAGAAGACTACATTTTTCTAAAATATATAAAGACACAGTTCTATGGGAATATAAGCAAGCATCCGCTCTTTAAGCAACCATGAAGTATATGGGCTCGAAGAGGGCAATGCTGACGAATGGCCTTGGGGTCTTAATTTCGGAAGTTGCGACAGGAAGAGGTAGATTCGTCGATTTATTCTCGGGATCAGGTGCCGTAGTAAAGTTCGTGGCGAATCGCCACAACATTCCTGTTCTTGCCTCGGATCTTCAAAACTACGCGGCAGTGCTTGCTGGGGCAGTGATACATCGCACTGCTCCCGTGTTTGCTGAGCCCGTTTGGGATGCATGGTGCGAAAGAGCAAAAGTCTTTCTTACGAGTGAACCTGATCTAGTGGAGTTCGCAGCTTCTGTGGCGACAAAATATGCTGACGAAGCCAAATTCGATACATATGTGTCTATGGTTGATACTGTCCGCGATGCATGCGCATTCTTGCCGCAGCAGTTCCCTTTAGCTCGGGCCTACGGGGGCTACTATTTCGGGCTTGTGCAGGCTCTGTGGATAGATGCGCTTAGAGCAACTGTGCCGGATGGTGCAACGAGCGAAATGGCGGTTGCGTCCCTTGTGGAAGCAGCAAGCGAATGCTCTGCTTCACCTGGGCACACGGCACAGCCTTTTGCTGCAACTCGGACCGGATTGCCCCACCTTATGGGGGCTTGGGCGCGCGACTTTGCCGCGAGGACGCGCCGCAGTTTTCACGCCATTTCGCAGCAACACGCCGTCGTCAAAGGCACCGCGTGCGTGTCTGATGCGGTTCAGCAGACGATCAACCTCGATTCAGAGGATCTTGTGTTTATTGATCCGCCGTATTCTGAAGTGCAATACAGCCGCTTCTACCATGTGCTTGAAAGCGTTGCCGTTGGACGGGTGGGTCCTGTTTCCGGAGTTGGTCGATACCCTGATATTGAAGAACGACCTCAATCCAACTTCAGCCGTACAGCGCCCTCACTAGAGGAGTTTGATCGACTGATGATTGGAGTCGCCGCTTCTGGCGCCCATGCGCTTGTGACCTTTCCGGAAGCAAATGCGTCAAACGGACTTTCAGGTCAGCTTGTGGAAGAAATATCGGGGCAGTATTTTTGCGTTGCACGGCGAGTAGTCAAGTCCACCTTTAGTACTCTTGGGGGCACTGGCTTTAATCGAAGCGCGAGACAGGGGACGACTGAGTTGATACTTCATTTGATTCCCAAATGAAAATTGTTGGTCATTATCGGAAGCATGAAAACTTTGACTTTGCGGCGATGAAGTAATGGTGTTGAACGCAGAAACGGAAAGTAATCTCCATGCCATCCATCACCATCAGAAACCTCCCCGACGCCACACACCGGGCACTCAAACTGCGGGCCACCCGGCAAGGGCGCAGCATCGAGGCTGAAGTTCGCTTCATTCTGGAGGCGGCAGTGGCCCCCAAAGTTGGGTTGGGCTCTGGCTTGGCCGAGATTGGCCGCAGCCTGCGCGGTGTGGATATCGACGTGGTGCTTGACCTGAAACGTGACCTGCGCCCGGTCAAATCTGCGCGCTTTGAATGATGGTTCTCAATGGCAGCGTGGTTTCAAAATCCCCGACAATAGGCGCATGGTCATGCAACGCGTCGTTCAGAAAGCATCTTTGCATCCTGCGGGCGGCAAGGCATCGGG
>JAYUVC010000172.1:0-6832 GCA_043754325.1 Hyphomicrobiales bacterium | reverse complement strand
GCTTCAGGAAGACGGGTATGTGGCCAAGGCTCTTGCCCAGATTCCCGAAGAGCAGCGCCAGTTGTTGATCATGAGTTATGTGGAAGATTTGCCACAAAGCGAGATTGCCACGCGGCTCCAAATCCCGCTTGGTACCGTAAAGAGTCGTATGAGACTTGCGTATAGGCGCATGAAAAAGCTGCTGGAGACAGTGACGTGAAGATTACCCACCACCTTGATGAAACAACCATCATTGCACTTGCCGCCGGTACCTTGGGCGAAGCCCATGGCTTTGCCGCAGCCACCCACGTGGCCTATTGCCCTTTGTGCCGCGCCGCCTTGCGCGACGCGGAAACAATCGGCGGTCAGATCATGCAGGATGATGAACCACGTGCCGTGACCGATACTTGCCGTGCGGCGACGCTGGCCAGTCTTGATGCAATTGCTGCCGCACCTGCGAAGAAATCGTCAGGACCGCGTGGTGAGGTTCCAGCTGTTTTGTGTAATCTGCTGGACAACGCGCCGCTTGACAGCCTGAAATGGAAGACGATTGTACCAGGAGTATCGACCTACGAAATTCCATTGTCGACAAAAGGCAAAACCCATTTGCAATTGCTGCGCATCGGCAAGGGACGGCAAATGCCGGAACATGGCCATGGCGGCGAGGAAATTACTGTCATTTTGCGCGGATCCTATTCTGACCACACGGGCCGTTATGCGGCAGGTGATGCAGCGGATTTTGATGAAAGCGTTGAGCACCAGCCAAAGGTCGATTCAGACATGGATTGCATTTGCCTGGTGGCCACAGAGGCTCCGACGCGGTTCAAATCCTTCTGGGCCCGCCTGGCACAACCGTTTGTTGGAATCTAAAGCATGGCGCTGCCTTGGCGCGTCGTCTGGGTGACGGGAGCCTCGACGGGCATCGGGGCGGAAATTGCAAAACAATTGGCGGCGAACGGTGTTCATGTCGCGGCTTCCGCCCGAAACGCCGAGGCCCTTGCTGCCTTGGGTCAGAATATCCATCCCTATCCGCTTGATGTAACCGACGAAGCAAAGGTTGCGGAAACCCTTGCCCGCATCGAGCGCGACCTGGGTCCAATTGACCTGATCATCGCAGGTGCTGGCACCTATACCCCGGCCTCTGCCGCAGATTTTCGCACGGACATGTTCCGCCGCATGTATGAGGTGAATTATCTGGGCGTGATCAATGTCCTTGCAGCCGCACTGCCGGTATTCCGGGCGCGGCGCAGTGGTCACCTGTCGTGGATTGCCTCAGTCTCCGGCTATCGCGGCCTGCCAAAAGCCGCGGCCTATGGGCCGACAAAAGCCGCCCTCATCAATCTTGCGGAGTCCCTGAAACCGGAACTTGACCGCGACGGGGTAAAAGTCAGCGTCATCAATCCAGGCTTTGTGCGCACGCCGATGACGGCGCAGAATGATTTCGAAATGCCCTTCCTGATGGAACCCGCAGACGCCGCTCGGGCAACGATTGCCGGGCTGGCAAAAGGCAAGTTCGAAGTGGCTTATCCAACACCGTTTGTGGCGATATTGAAAATTGCGCGGGTGTTGCCATACCGGTTGTTTTTCTGGATCAGCCGGAAATATTTGTTGAAGTAGAAATCCCTCCCCTGCTTCGCTTCGCTCAGCATCCCCTCCCGCAAGCGGGAGAGGTGAAACAATCACTTCTCCCGCTTGCGGGAGAAGGTGGATCGCGCGCAGCGCGAGACGGATGAGGGAATTATTATCCCACCGGTTTCCGCAACTTATAAATCCCCACATCAATCACACCCTCGGCAAAACCCGCCTCGCAGTAACTGAGATACAAACTCCACATGCGGCGGAATTTTTCGTCAAAGCCCATGGGCTGGATTTTTGGCCAGGCGGCTTCGAAGCGATCGCGCCACATTGCGAGAGTGCGGGCATAGGATTGGCCAAAGCATTCCATGCGTTCAAACAGCAATCCGGCCTTCGCGGTTTGCTCGCGCATGATGTCTTTGGTCAGCAGCATGCCGCCCGGAAAAATATAGCGCTGGATGAAATCAACGCCGTTGCGGTAGCCGTGGTAATTTTCTTCGGAAATGGTAATGCCCTGAATGGCGGCAACGCCGCCGGGTTTCAGGCGATCATAGAGCGTGCGGAAATAGGCAGGCCAATGCGGTTCGCCCACGGCTTCAATCATTTCAACCGACATGATGCCATCGAAAGTGCCTTTGGTGTCTCGGTAGTCTTCAAATACCAATTCGGTTTTATCATCAAGATTTTGCCGCTGCATGCGTTTTTGGGCGTAATCCAGCTGTTCGCGTGACAGCGTGATGCCGCGCAGTGAGGCTCCGGCTTTTGCGGTTTCCTCGGCAACGCCACCCCAGCCGCAGCCGATTTCCAGATAGGATTTTCCGGGTGCGACTTCGGCGGCTTCCATAACCTTGTGGACCTTGTGGCGCTGGGCTGCTTCGAGGCTATTGCCAGTGCTATCGAACACGGCGGAGGAATAGCTCATGGTATCGTCCAGCCACGCCTCGTAAAAATTGTTTCCGAGATCATAATGGGCGGAGATGTTTTCCCTGGAGCCGCCCTTGTTGTTGTCGCGCTTCTTGTGCCAGAGCTTGTCAAGAAAGCTGTTGAAGAAAAAGCCCGTGGAGGCTTTGTCAAGGGCATGACGGTTTTGCAAATAAAAGCGGAACAGGCTGGTGGGGTCTTTGCACTCGACGTCGCCCGCCATGTAGCGTTCGAAGAAGCCGAGCTGTCCACGGCGCACGCTGGCCCAGACAACGCTGAAATTGCGAAGTGTCAGATCGGCGTCAAAACCTGTGCCCTTGTCACCAATCGTTACAACCTCGCCAGACGGCAGTGTAAGTGCAAACGAGCCCTTAACGTCCTTTGGAAAAAAATTGCGGCCCAAGGCCAAAATAATGTTACCCAACATGGTCCAACTCGTGTTCCCACCGCTCCAGCTCTTTTGGCCAGTTAAGGTGATTGCAGCTTGAGGCCCTTCGCCCAAAGTTTCAAGGCCTCCCAATGAATTCCTGCCATAACCTTGAATGTCATCAAAGGCAGACTGAAAAAAACCTTGAGAAGTGTTGCGTTGGTAAAGGGTTTTCGCTTTCCTGTAAAATAGGCATTAAGCAGTGGTCCTTCAAGCGTTGTCAGTGAAACTCCCACCGCCACATTCTCTGCGGGCACACTCACACGCAGGCCGTAGTGACCTTCGATTTTATTGAACGGGGAAACGCGGAAGGCTTTCTCGGCGCTGGCAAAAGTCTCGTCGCCCGGAGCAAAAGGCCCCGCCGGATAGATATGTCTGCCGCCGAAGGTGTTGTGCACTTCATAGATCAGCATGCGGATATTTCCGCCTGCATCAAGGCCGAAGAACACCGAAAGCGGGTTGAAGGTGTATCCCAGGATACGGGGGTAGCTTAGCATGAGAATGCGTGTGACCTCAGCTGGCGCGCCATGCTTGCGCATCTGGTCCCAGGCGAATTCACACAAGGGAACAGGATTATTTTTTACGCCCTGATCGGAGTCATAAAGTCCAAACAGCCCAAAGCGGTTGTAGCGCAGCAGCGAGGGCAAGGCATGCATCTGGTCTACATCAACCAATACGCTGGCAACCGTATATTCGAGATGATGCGCCACGGGTCGCAGGCGGCGGTGCACGACTTTGCCCACATAGATTGATGGAAGAATGGGGACCGAGGGGTGGATTGCCTTCACTCTGCTGCCTCGACAATGGCGTTAGGCAAAGGTTGAACCAGCGGCACCAAATGAATGCGGGAGGATTCGTTCTTGACGTTCCACGGTCTGCGCACGCCACCCAGTTGTTCTGCCACAGCCAATCCTGCCTGCAAGCCGTCCTCATGGAAGCCAGCGCCAAACCATGCGCCGCAGAACCAGACACGGTCTGCACCTTGCAATGACCAGAGATGTTTTTGTGCTTCCATCGTTGCATCGTTGAACATTGGGTGGTGATAGTCAAAGGTGCCATCGATTGCATCAGCGCGTGGTTTCACTTGCGGGTTCAGGGACACGAAGTGTTGATCGGGCGAATCGAGTTTTTGCAACAGGTTCATCCAGTAGGTGACTTCGGGTGCCAGGGATTTTTGAGCGGGCATCCGGTAATTCCAGCCGGACCAGAAGCGACGTGTTGCCGGCATCAATGTCTTGTCACGGTGTAGGTAAACCCGGTTTGCCGATATCTTGAACGGAGCCAGCAAACTCCGTTCATCATCAGTCGGTTCCGCAAGCAGTCGCAAGGCGGTGTCGGCATGGGTTGCCAGAACGACATGATCGAATGTTTCGATGTTTCCATGGCTGGCATGAACTTCGACACCGCGTTGGGTGCGGGTGATGCGTTCCACCGGGGAGGAGAGCCTGACATCAAAGCGCGCGTCCTGCGCCAGCTTCGTCACATATTCAGTCGAACCACCCTTGACCGCGTTCCAATCCGCACGGTTGCCCAACTCAAAGAGCTTGTGATTGGTGAAAAATTTGATGAAGTCGTGAAACGGATAAGCTGCGATCTGGTCTGGCGTGGCTGACCAGATGGCGCCTGCCATGGGCAAAATATGGCGCTGCATGAAGGCTTCACCGTAACCATAGTCTTGCAGATATTTTCCAAGGCTGGAGCCTGCGGCAACGTTCGGGGCGTGTGATTCTGCCTGTTTGTAAAAGCGCAAAAGGTCTGCCATCATTTTCCAATGGCGCGGCGACGCCCATTGCCGGGGCGTGCCCAACAACGTGCCGAGATGGTTGCCGCTGTATTCATAACGTCCGTTGTCGGCAGTGACAGAAAATGACATTTGCGTGGAGACCACGGGCTGATCCAGATAGTCCAGCATGGCTGTGAAGTTGGGATAGGTCCAGCTGTTGAACACGATGAAACCTGTATCCACGGCGACTGGTCCGGCACTGGTTTGCACGTTGACGCTGTTGGCGTGGCCGCCCAGGCGGTGGTGCGACTCAATCAATGTCACATGGTGACGTTGCGACAAGGCCCAGGCACAGGACAAGCCTGATATGCCGCTGCCGACAACGGCAATCTTCAACTTCGGCAAACTACATTCTCCTCAAGACAGATTCGACTTGTTTACGTGCGAAAGCGCCATTTTGGATCAAGCACTTCGCCAGACGCACGTGATGAAATTGAATTGACGCAAATGCAACATCATGCGAGGCTTTGCGACGGGTTGGGCAATGCCTGACCAGATTTTCGGGAGCAAGAACAAAACGACTGAGGGGAGAAGGACGGGATAAATCGTGGCACAGGGTTCGCCATGGTCAATCCCGCGAACGGCAAGAAATGCCGCTCCGATCAAAACAGCATCATATCTGCAATGGAGTGAAACATGACTGAATTTGAATTCAAACTTGGACTGGCACAGAAAGCAGTGACACGGGGCAAATTGTCCCGCCGCGATTTCATGCAGTTCGCAGTGGCCAGCGGCATGACCTTGTCTGCCGCAGGCGTACTGTTCTCGACCGCCGCCCGCGCTGAAGCCAAGCCCGGCGGACATTTCCGTGCCGGCCTTGGCCACGGTGCGACGACCGATACCTTTGATCCCGCTACCTGGGCTCATGGCATGAACTTTGCCTACGGCAAGGGCCTGATGGGTGCACCACTTGTCCGCATCGACCCAAAGGGCAACGTCGTGGGCTATCTTGCTGAAAGCATGGAGCCCGCAGACGGTGCCAAGAAGTGGGTGTTCAAAATCCGCAAAGGTGTCACTTTCCATAACGGCAAGACAGTCACATCAGATGACGTCGTCGGCACGCTCAACTACCATATGGGTGCTGACTCCAAGTCGCCAGGCAAGGCCTATCTTGCCAGCGTGAATTCAATCAAGGCTGACGGCCCGGAGACGGTCGTATTCGAGTTGAAGGGCGCTGACGCTGACTTCCCCTACAACCTGTCCAACTACCAGTTCCCGATTCTTTCGGTCGTTGACGGCAAGCCTGACCTTTCAGGCAATGGTGCTGGCCCCTTCATCGTTGACGGTTTTGAACCCGGCGTGAAAGCGCATTTCAAAAGGAACCCGAATGCCTTCGCACCGCCAAACTTCGATGAAGTGACGCAGCTTTCGATCCTTGATCCGGCAGCCCGCACCAATGCCTACCTTGCCGGTGAAGTGGACTTCATCGATAAAGCCGATCTCAAGACCATTGATATGTTGAAGTCTGCTCCTGACACCGAACTTTATAATGTGTCGGGCTATCAATACTATAACGCACCCATGCATTGTGATGTCGCTCCCTTCGACAAAGTCGAAGTGCGCCAAGCCTTGAAATGGGCGGTCAACCGTCAAGACCTGGTCGACAAAGTGCTGTTTGGCTACGGCAAAGCAGGCAATGACACTCCGATTGCCGCAGGCATGAAGTTCGCGACCAATCCGGAGCCAAGCTACACCTATGATCCGGACAAGGCAAAATCATTGCTCAAAAAAGCGGGGATGGAAAACCTCAAGGTTGATCTCTCGGCTGCTGATGCAGCATTTGCAGGTTCCGTGGATGCGGCGCTGTTGATGTCTGAGCACGCCAAGGCAGCCGGTATCGAGATCAATGTCATCCGCGAACCAAACGACGGTTACTGGGATAACGTCTGGCTCAAGAAGCCATGGTCACATTGCTATTGGGGTGGTCGTCCAACGGCTGATGCCATGCTCACCGTTTCGCTTTCCGCTGAGGCAGCGTGGAACGATTCGCGTTGGAAGAACCCGCGCTTCAACGAAATCCTGCCGATCGCCCGTGCTGAGACGGACGATGCCAAGCGCGCCGCCCTTTATGCCGAAGCGCAACAGCTCGTGCATGACGACGGTGGCCAGATGGTGATGATGTTCGCCAACTACGTCGGCGCGCAATC
>JAYUVC010000171.1:0-5109 GCA_043754325.1 Hyphomicrobiales bacterium | reverse complement strand
AATGAACATTAACGATCCCGTCGGTGACATGCTAACCCGCATCCGCAATGCGCAGGAGCGTGGGAAGAACAAGGTCGCTGTACCTCCTTCCCGCCTGCGTGAGCGCGTGTTGGAAGTGCTGCACAAGGAAGGTTTCATCCGTGGTTTTACAACCATCGAAAAGGACGGAAAGTCCGAACTCGAAGTGGAACTGAAGTATTTCGATGGCGCGCCTGTGATCAAGGAAGTCCAGCGTGTGTCTAAGCCCGGCCGCCGCGTTTACGCATCGGTTGCAACCCTGCCTTCCGTGTACAACGGTCTGGGCATTGCCATCATGTCTACGCCAAAGGGCGTGATGACGGATGCTGATGCCCGCGCTGCGAATGTCGGTGGCGAAGTGCTCTGCACGGTATTCTAAGGAACCATCATGTCCCGTATTGGCAAAAAAGCAGTTCCTGTTCCCGCTGGTGTGACGGTGTCCATCAATGGGCAGACCGTGGCCGTCAAAGGTCCGAAGGGTGAACTCAAGGAAGTTCTGAACGAGCAGGTGCTCGTCAAGATGCAGGAAGATGGCGTCAAGGTTGACCCGATCAACCAGACGAAACTGGCCCGCTCGTCGTGGGGCATGTCGCGCACTCTTGTTGCGAACATGGTCAAGGGTGTGACGGATGGTTATTCGAAGTCGTTGGAAATCAACGGCGTGGGTTACCGCGCGGCACTTGATGGCAAGGTTTTGAAATTGAACCTTGGCTACAGCCACGATGTGAACTATGCGGTGCCGGAAGGTATTGACATCAAAACGCCGAAGCCCACGGAAATCGTGATCACCGGTATCAACAAACAGCGGGTTGGCCAAGTGGCCGCTGAAATCCGCGACTGGCGTGGACCTGAGCCTTACAAGGGCAAGGGCATCAAATACGCCGGTGAAACCATCTTCCGCAAGGAAGGCAAGAAGAAGTAAGGGCCCACATCATGTCCAACAGCTCGGCAATAGCCTTACGCAAAGCGCGTGTCCGCAAGGCACTCGCAAAGCGGCTTAACGGTCGTCCACGGCTTTCGATTTTCCGTTCGGGCGAAAATATTTACGCCCAAGTCATCGACGACACCAAGGGTGTAACGGTGGCGAGTGCCTCCACACTTGAAAAGGACCTGAAGGGTTCGCTCAAGACGGGTGCGGACAAGGCCGCAGCGACTGCCGTTGGCACGCTGGTGGCTGAACGTGCAGTCAAGGCCGGTATCAAGGACGTTGTCTTTGATCGCGGTTCCTACATTTATCATGGGCGTGTCAAAGCGCTCGCCGACGCCGCACGTGCGGGCGGTTTGAACTTTTAAGGCTGAGACACAATGGCAAAAGAACGTGCAGAGCGCGGCGAACGCAAGGGTGGCAACAGGGACGCTGAAAAGGCGGACTCCGAATTCATCGACAAGCTGGTTCACATCAACCGCGTCGCCAAGGTTGTGAAGGGCGGCAAACGCTTTGGTTTCGCAGCACTGGTTGTTGTGGGTGACCAAAAGGGTCGCGTTGGCTTTGGCCACGGCAAGGCACGCGAAGTGCCGGAAGCTGTGCGCAAGGCAACGGAAGCTGCAAAGCGCACGTTGGTTCGCGTGCCATTGCGTGAAGGCCGCACATTGCACCACGACATGGATGGTCGCTGGGGTGCCGGCAAAGTGACATTGCGCATGGCTCCTGCCGGTACAGGTATCATTGCCGGTGGTCCTATGCGCGCCGTGTTTGAATCCGTCGGGATTGCTGACGTTGTAGCCAAGTCGAAGGGTTCGTCGAACCCTTACAACATGGTACGCGCCACGTTCGATGCTCTTAAAAAGCAAACCTCTCCGCGCTCGGTTGCAAACCGTCGTGGCAAGAAGGTAAGCGAAGTACTGCGCCGTCCAGGCGAAGCAGCGATTGCAGAATAAGGGTGTGAGATCATGGCCGACAAAAAAGTTACCGTGAAGCAGGTTTCGAGCCCGCAGCGCCGCCCGGCAGACCAGCGCCAGACGCTGATTGGTCTTGGCTTGAACAAGATGCACCGGACCTCGACATTGACCGACACGCCTGCCGTGCGTGGCATGATCGCCAAGGTGGCTCACCTTGTGCAGGTCGTAGAATAAGGAAGTACGACGATGAAACTGAATGAGATTGCCGACAATGCAGGCGCCCGCAAGCTTCGCACCCGTGTGGGTCGTGGTATTGGTTCGGGTCTTGGCAAAACTGCCGGTCGCGGTGGCAAGGGTCAGACAGCGCGTAAAGGCGGTGCCAAGGCCGGCTTTGAAGGCGGTCAGATGCCTATCTATCGTCGTTTGCCAAAGCGTGGCTTCAACAAGCACAACCCGGTGGCATATAACGAAGTCAATCTGGCCCGTGTGCAGGTCGCCATCGAGTCAAAGAGGCTTGATGCCAATGCGGTGGTAACAGGACCTTCCTTGCTGGCGGCTGGTGTGATCACCAAGTTGGCCAAGGGTGGCGTTCGGCTTATTGGTCAGGACAAGTTCACAGCCAAGCTGTCGTTTGAAGTGTATCACGCCAGCAAAGGTGCACTTGCCACCGTTGAGAAGGCTGGCGGCAGCGTCAAAATGACAAAGCCTGTCGAAGAGCCCAAGAAGGTCTACACATAATTTCCAGGTGACAGTCTCGCTCTCCAAGTCGTCATTCCCGCGATGGCGGGAAGACGGGTAAGATGGATTTGATTGTATAGCGGTTGCTCCTTGATATACAGGGTTGATCACACTCAGTCCGCCCCCCATATCCGGGGGCCGGGCTTGAAGGACAAGGTTTAGACATGGCATCAGCAGCTGAACAACTCGCAGCGAATTTGAGCTTCAGTGCTCTTTCCAAATCAGAAGAATTGAAGAAGCGCATCTGGTTTACCCTTGGTGCGCTGATTGTTTATCGTCTTGGCACCTATATTCCAATGCCCGGCATCAATTCGCTGGCGCTTGAACAGTTTGCCACGCAGAATGCTTCAGGCATTTTGGGTTGGGTGAACGGGCTTGCCGGGGGTGCGCTCGGCCGTATGGCGATTTTCGCGTTGAACATCATGCCTTACATCTCTGCTTCGATCATCATGCAGTTGATGACGACGGTTTCACCATCGCTTGAGGCCCTCAAAAAAGAGGGTGAGTCGGGCCGGAAAAAGATCAATCAGTATACGCGCTACGGCACTGTGCTGCTGGCGGCGATTCAAGCCTATGGCATTGGTATAGGACTACAGGGACAGACAGGTATTGTCACCAATCCGGGGCCGTTCTTTCTGGCGTCAACTGTCATTACCTTGACGGGCGGAACCTTGTTCCTGATGTGGCTGGGTGAACAAATCACCGCACGCGGCATTGGCAATGGCATTTCGCTGATTATTTTTGCAGGCATTGTTGCAGGCTTGCCGTCTGGTGTTGCTGCCTTGCTTGAACTTGGCCGCACGGGACAAATGAGCCCATTCCTGATCATGGGTATTCTGATCATGGCACTTGTTGTCATCGCCTTCATTGTGTTTTTCGAACGTGCGCAACGGCGTTTGCTCATTCAATACCCCAAGCGGCAAGTGGGCATGCGCATGACGCAGGCTGAAAGTTCGCACATGCCGTTGAAGCTGAATACAGCTGGCGTCATTCCGCCAATCTTTGCATCATCCCTGCTGTTGCTGCCGATCACGGTTGCCAATTTCAGTGCGGGGAAGGGACCAGATTGGCTCAACACGCTCACTGCATTGCTGGGCCATGGCCAACCACTGTTCCTGTTGTTGTATGGTGCCTTGATTGTATTCTTCTGCTTCTTCTACACGTCGATCCAGTTCAACCCGAAAGAAACGGCTGACAATCTGAAAAAGTCGGGCGGTTTTATTCTGGGCATTCGTCCCGGCGAAAAAACGGCCGAATATATCGACTGGATCTTGACCCGTATCACGCTGATTGGGGCAGGCTATCTGGTGATCATTTGCTTGTTGCCTGAGCTGCTTGTGGGATATTCCGGCATACCGTTCTACTTCGGAGGCACATCGCTCTTGATTGTTGTGTCGGTTACACTTGATACTGTTGCGCAATTGCAGGGCCACATGCTGGCGCAGCAATATGGGAAGATGCTGCAGAAGGCATCGTTGCGGAGCGGCAAGAAATGAACCTGATTCTACTCGGTCCACCTGGAGCGGGCAAAGGTACGCAGGCAAAAATCCTGGAGGAGGCGCGCGGTTACAAGCAGCTGTCCACAGGTGACATGTTGCGGGCCGCCATCGCCCAGGGAACCGAGATTGGTTTGAAAGCCAAGGCGATCATGGACCGGGGTGAGTTGGTATCGGATGATGTGATCATCGGCATTGTGGCTGACCGGATGGCAAAGCCTGATGTGGCGAAGGGTGTGGTGTTCGACGGTTTTCCGCGCACACCGGCGCAAGCGGCGGCACTTGATAAAATGCTTGCATCGTCGGCACAAAAGCTGCATGCGGTCATTGAAATGAAAGTGGACGACGATGAACTCGTTGCCCGTATTTCAGGACGTTTTACCTGCAGGTCTTGTTGCAAGGGCTATCATGACAGCTTTGCGCCGACGAGGATTGAAGGAACCTGTGATTCTTGCGGTGGACATGAGTTTGTCCGCAGGCCGGATGACAACGAGAAGACGGTTCGTGACCGTCTGACCGTATACAACACGCAGACCGCCCCCCTGGTGGAATACTACCGGGAAACGGGGAAGCTGCATGTGGTGGACGGCATGGCTGAGATTGGTGCTGTTACAGCGTCCATCGGGGCTGTGCTGGACAAGTTGGTTTAAGTCTACCCGCATCCGCCCTGTGAAGGGCATGTGTGAAACAGGCAGGCTTCCAACCCATCGGAAGGCGTTAATCGCGCCGGACTGAATTTGTGTATCCTTGGGTTGACGCAATGGCGATTCATCTCTAAGGACGGCGCATTCTCAGTCTCACGCAGGCCAGCTTTGAGGGTTTACTCCTTCCGGGCGCGGCCTTGATCGTTTGAGATAAGGGTTGTTGGCTTTTTTGGGCTTTCCCGCTTTTTTCTTGAGATGCAGACATGGGGGCACATGCCCTCGAACGAACTGGAGACGAACCGTGGCCCGTATTGCAGGCGTCAATATCCCAACGAACAAGCGCGTTGAAATCGCGCTGCGTTACATTCACGGCA
>JAYUVC010000170.1:0-3965 GCA_043754325.1 Hyphomicrobiales bacterium | reverse complement strand
TAAGGTGAAGGGGACTGCTTGCTCTTTCTCGCAAGCTGTCCCCGACCTTCAAGATCAGGGACAGCTTGCGAGAAAGAGCAAGCAGTCCCTATCCCGCGCCGGGCCAAGTTGAAATGATCACGCTCTATTTGCACTGCTGCCTGGTTGAGAAATGGGTCGCGGTTTTTGAAGCGGCAACTTTCAAAATTGTCATTACCGCGCTTGTTGCGGTAATCCATGGTTCAACAGGAGTGGCGTTATCCAAATAAATCACGCTCGTACCACGATGGATTACCGCAACAAGTGCGGTAATGACACCGTCAGTGGTGTTGAAACATTGGAGCAGACAAATGCAATGCTCACATCCGCGCCGCCCTGTTCACCCCGCTGACAATCGCCTTCAGCGACGCCACCACAATGTTCTTGTCGATGCCGACGCCGAAGATGGTTTCGCCATCCGGCATTCGCAGTTCCATGTAGGCCACCGCACTGGCATTGGCGCCATGGCCCATGGCGTGTTCACGGTAGTCGACCACGTCGAACATCAGGCCTGACTCTTTGCGCAATGCATCAACAAAGCCATCGACGGGGCCGTTGCCCTGCCCCTTGATGGTTTTCATGTCGCCGTTTACCGTGACCTTTGCGGTGATTGGTTGTTGGCCGTGGTCGCTGGCGGACTGGTGTTCGATGAAGCCGAATTTGCCGTTGCCATCAAGGTATTCGGTTTCAAAGGCGCTCCACAATCTGGAGGCTTCGACTTCCACACCTTCGCCATCGGCAATCAGTTGCACGACTTTTGAGAATTCAATTTGCAGGCGGCGCGGCAACTCAATGCCGTGTTCGGCTTCCATGATATAGGCAATGCCGCCCTTGCCACTTTGCGAATTGATGCGCACCACGGCTTCGTAACTGCGGCCCAAATCCATGGGATCAATCGGCAGGTAGGGCACTTCCCACAGCGGCGTGTTGGACGCCTTCATCGCCTTGAAGCCCTTGTTGATGGCGTCCTGGTGCGAACCGGAAAACGCGGTGAACACCAACTCGCCCGCATAGGGGTGACGCGGATGCACGGGGAGTTGCGTGCAGTACTCGGCCATGCGGATGAGATCGTTGATATTCGACACGTCGAGTGCGGGGTCCACGCCTTGCGTAAACAGGTTCATGGCGAGAGTGATAAGATCGACATTCCCGGTGCGTTCACCGTTGCCAAACAGCGTGCCTTCAACGCGGTCTGCCCCCGCCATCATGGCAAGTTCGGTGGCGGCAACCGCAGAGCCACGGTCGTTGTGCGGATGCAGCGAGATGATCAACGCGTCTCGGCTTTTGATGTTGCGGCAGAACCATTCAATCTGGTCTGCATGAATATTCGGCGTCGACATTTCGACAGTGGCGGGCAAATTGAGGATGAGCGGCTTTTCAGGTGTCGGCCGGATTTCATCCATCACCGCTTCGCAAATCTCAACCGCGTAATCGAGTTCAGTGCCAGTGAAACTTTCCGGCGAATATTGAAAGCGAATAGCGTCTTCCATGCCACTCTGTTCGGCCAGCGACTTGATGAGACGCGCACCATTCACCGCGATGTGTTTGATGCCTTCGCGGTCAGACTTGAACACCACACGGCGCTGCAATTCACTCGTCGAATTATAAAAATGCACGATGGCAGATTTCGCCCCGCGAATGCCTTCAAAGGTGCGCGTGATCAACTCCTCGCGGCATTGCACCAGCACTTGCACCGTCACGTCATCGGGAATCTTGTTGTTGTCGATGAGAAAGCGGCAAAAATCAAAATCGGTTTGCGACGCCGATGGAAAACCGATTTCGATTTCCTTGAAACCCATTTTGACCAGCGCATTCCACATGCGCAATTTTCGTTCATGACCCATGGGCTCGATCAGCGACTGGTTGCCATCGCGCAAATCAACGCTGCACCAGACCGGCGCTTTCGTGATGGATGCGTCAGGCCATGTGCGGTCTTTCAAACCGACAGGGGGATAGGGGCGATACTTCTCGCGGGGGGAAATCATCATGATCTGGAAAACTCTCTGCTGTGGTGGCTCTTAGGTCAATTTCCCCGGAGAGCCAAGGCTTCGCCCGGGCGGCCCTCAGGGGCAGCTAAGCAGAAGCAGAGATGGCAGTGCGTTGCGCATGGAAGGGTCATAGGTCAAGACGCGACAATCTGTCAACCACTAGCCGCAATTCATCACATTGTCGCCCCCTCCCCGCAGCATTCGCGGGCCATCCTGTTTCTGCGCCGCCATTGATGCGGTGCATTCATGGAAACCGGGACATGGGGTGTTTTGCCCCGTGCGAGTTTTAACGTGGACGGCGTCGGTTTCTGACATTCCAACAAGGAGACTTTCCATGAAGATGACATTCATTGCAGCGGCTTTTGCCACCACATTGCTGGCTGTTCCGGCGTTCGCTGATTGCGCGACCGACATCACCAAGGTGGAAGAGGCCATGAAGACCATAAAGCTCGACGAAGCCAACACCGCCAAAGCCAAAGAGTTGATGGACAAGGCCGTAGCTGCGCGAGACGCCAAGGACGAAGCGGCCTGCACGGCTTCCGCCACTGAACTGAAAACCCTCGTGGGTTTAACCTGACGTAAGCCATGACCGGCGGCGGGGGTGTGGGGGTGCCGCATCTCCGCCCGTCGGGCAAAGTCTGGTCACAATTGGCAGGCATAGGCAAAGCCATAATTCAGCACGGGAACCACCAGAATCATGATCCGCATACTTGCCGCCGCAACCCTTGTACTTGGCTTTTTCGTTGCCCCGGCCTTTGCCGACCAGTGCCAGGACGACGTTGCCAAGATTGACGCTGCCATTGCCACTGAAGGCCTGGACGCTGATGTGAAAGCCCAAGCCGAAGACTTGCGCAACAATGCGGTTCAGCTCTGTGGCGCCGGCAATCTCGATGAAGGCCTGGCGGTAACGTCGGAAGCAAAAGCTCTGCTCAAGCTTGAATAATCTCCACATCAATCTCTCCGCTCATCACGCGAACAGTTGAACCGCCAACGCGCACGGCTGTGAGCTTGCCCGCTTTCACATCTGCCTCCAGGCGCAAATCGGACGGGCGACCCATTTCATAGCCCTGTTCCAACTGCCAGCGGTGGGTGCCGTCTTGCAGGTTTTCTGCTGTGAGAAGTTGTGCCGCCAACAAGGCAGTGGCCGAACCCGTGGCCGGGTCTTCGGGAATGCCACCACCGGGATCAAACATGCGGGCGCGAAAATGCGTGGACGTGTTGCCGCCGCCCCGCGTGTATATATAGGCCGCATGCATGTGACCCATGGGCGCCAGCATTTCCGTCCATGTCGGTTCAATCACTTTTGCCCGCGCCAAAGCATCCATGGACTTCACTGGCACATAGAAAAACCGTGGACCTCCAACAATGTTCGCAAGACCATGGTCATCAAAGCCGATGTCGCACTCTTCAAGCCCAAGCGCCTGCGCCACTTGTGACATGGAAGGCATTGGCCCGGCGATATGAGCAGGTATAACAGGTGCCGTGAAAATGCCGTGCAGCCGGTCAGCGATGCGGGTGATGGTGACGGGGGTAAGGCCTGCCTGCAGTTCCAGTGTGATTCTGGTTTCGAAACTGCAGCCCGGCTTGTTTTTCAGTTCCGCCAGCAATGCAGCCGTTCCCAGCGTTGGATGGCCCGCAAACGGCATTTCGCCACCGGGATAGAAAATCCGCACTTTCGCGGTGTGGGCGGGGTCTTCCGGCGTCAACACGAATGTCGTCTCGGAGAGATTGAACTCCCTGGTGATTGTTTGCATTTGCTCCGTAGACAGATGATCTGCGCCCAGCACCACGGCCAAAGGATTGCCGCAGAATTTTTGTGTGGTGAAAACGTCGAGGGTGTGGAATTTGAGTTTCATGGAGTCGTCCTATAGTCAGGCACCCCCTCCCCCCTTCGGGGTACTCCCCCGGCAAGAGCCGAGGAAGAAAGTTTGTGTTCTCCCTTGGCGTCTTCGCCGGGGG
>JAYUVC010000169.1:0-8378 GCA_043754325.1 Hyphomicrobiales bacterium | reverse complement strand
GTTTATGACGCAAAAATTTCAGACAAGGGCCAGATAACCGTGCCTGTTGAAGTCCGGCGCAAGCTCGGGATTGATGGAGCCCAAAAATTGACGTTTCGGGACATGCCGAACGGCGGTGTGGAAATCATTGCGAAGAAACAAGGGCTAAAAGGTCTCAAGGGGTTGTTTGCAAAACCGGACAAGCCAATTGATGACGACGGGGAAATCATGGCGACCGTATGGGAGCGCAACCGACCTGACAGAAAAGGTGCGCGGCCTTGAAGGGAATAGATAGCAGCGTTTTGCTGCGCTACATTCTGGAAGACGATCCGCAATTTTCAAAAACTGCAACGCGCTTCATTGATGAGGACTGCACGGTGAAGGAACCTGGCTTTGTCAATCTCGTGGTGTTGGTCGAGGTGATCTGGAGTTTGCGACGTCAAAAGGGCACCCGGAAAGACGCGGTGGTAGCCGTGATCCGCGACATGCTTGAATCACGGAGCCTTGTCCTCGAAAAGGAAGACATTGTAATGGAAGCCTTGCGGCAGTTCGAGGCCGGGTCTGCCGGGTTTTCTGACTGCCTGATTGCCTGCCTCAACAACCATGCCAATGCCAGGCCGACCTTTTCATTCGACAAGGACGCGATAAAGACCGGCATTTTTGCTGCAATCAAGAGGTAAGTCATGGTCAGAATTTCCCGCGCAACCTAGGCCCAAATGTATGGTCCCACGGTTGGCGACAAGGTGCGGCTGGCGGATACAGATCTCATCATTGAGGTGGAACGCGATTTCACGCTCTATGGCGAGGAAGTGAAATTCGGTGGTGGCAAGGTCATTCGTGATGGCATGGGGCAATCTCAAGCGACCCGCGCCGAAGGGGCTGTGGATACCATTATCACCAATGCGCTGATTCTTGATCACTCCGGCATTTACAAAGCCGATATTGGTTTGAGAGATGGCCGCATCGCTGCCATAGGGAAAGCGGGAAATCCTGATACGCAGAATGCCGTCACGATCATCATTGGTCCGTCCACGGAGATCATTGCGGGCGAAGGCAAGATCATCACGGCAGGCGGTGTGGACAGCCACATCCATTTCATTGCACCTCAGCAGATCGAGGAAGCACTTTACTCCGGAATTACAACAATGCCGGGCGGTGGCACGGGGCCTGCGCACGGAACTCTTGCCGCCACTTTCTCGCCTGAACTGGTCGACATTACCCTCTATGTCATCGCAGTTTGCCAAGGCGAAAAAATCCCGCGCAAGGGTGGTCCGGCCATCACCAAGTCGGATCTCCTTGTCATCAACAAAACAGACTTGGCCCCCCATGTTATGGCGGACCTCGCCATCATGGAAAGCGACACCCAAAAGGCCCGCAATGGTCGACCTTACGTTTTCACCGACCTGTTGCGACAAAAGGGCCTCGCCGATGTTGTTTCATTTCTTGAAAAGCATGGCGGTTTGACACAAGCTGCGGATTGACAGGATGGGCATGGCGACAATTTTCAACGAGATGCTGGACAAGGCCAACGGCATACGCTCGCCTTACGTGCAGGTTGAAGACTGGCTGAAGACCCTCAAAAAGAAAGATGTCGAACGCGCCACACGCGAAGCCGAAGCGCGCTTCCGCCGCCAGGGCATTACCTTTGCGGTTTATGGAGATGACGAAGCTTCGGAACGGTTGATTCCGTTTGACATCATTCCCCGTGTGTTTGCAGCCCCGGAATGGCGACGCCTTTCTGCGGGAATAGAGCAGCGTGTGCGGGCGATGAATGCTTTCATCCACGACCTTTATCACCGCCAGGAAATTCTGCGTGCGGGCCGCATCCCAGCGGATGTCATCATCAACAATGCGGCCTTTGTGCCGGAAATGGTGGGGGTGGCACCCGCACGCGGCATTTATGCCCATGTCATCGGCATCGACATTGTGCGCATTGCCGAAAATGAATTCTATGTTCTGGAAGACAATTGCCGAACACCCTCAGGCGTGTCCTACATGCTGGAAGACCGTGAGACCATGATGCACCTGTTTCCGGAATTGTTCTCGAAACAGCGCATTGCCCCGGTTGAGAATTATCCATCGCTGTTGCGGCAGACTCTCGCAAGTGTCGCCCCCGCGGGATGCGATGGTGAACCCACCATCGTGGTGCTCACCCCCGGCATCCACAATTCGGCGTTTTTCGAACATGCCTTTCTGGCTGATGAAATGGGGGCTGAACTTTGCGAGGGCAGCGACCTGTTCGTGCAAGACGGTTACCTTTACATGCGCACCACACAGGAACCAAAGCGCGTTGACGTTGTCTACCGCCGCATTGACGATGCCTATCTGGACCCGTTGAGCTTCAAGCCCGACTCCACAATTGGTGTGCCGGGCTTGTTTGACCTTTATCGTGCGGGCCGCGTCACCATTGTCAATGCACCAGGCACCGGCATTGCCGATGACAAATCAATTTATACCTACATTCCCGATGTGATTGAATTTTACACGGGTGAAAAACCCATGCTTAAAAACGTGCCGACATGGCGCTGTGCGGAGGCGAAATCGCTGCAATATGTGCTGGAACATCTGGCAGAACTTGTCGTGAAAGAGGTGCATGGCTCCGGCGGCTACGGCATGCTGGTCGGGCCAACGTCGTCGAAGAAAGAGATTGAGTTGTTTCGCGCGAAACTGAAAACTCGGCCGGACAACTACATCGCCCAACCCACATTGGCATTGTCGGCGGTGCCAACGTTCACGGCTTCAGGTGTCGCACCCCGCCATGTGGATCTCAGGCCCTTTGTGTTGTCAGGAGATCGTGTGCGCGTGACGCCGGGTGGATTGACACGCGTGGCTTTGAAGAAGGGATCGCTCGTCGTCAATAGCAGCCAGGGCGGCGGCACCAAGGACACCTGGGTGTTGGAGGATTGATGCTCGGTCGCACCGCTTCCTCCCTCTTCTGGATGTCCCGTTACTTCGAGCGGGCTGAAAACATGGCGCGTCTGCTTGAAGTTGGTCACCGCATTTCGCTGATGCCCGGACGCATCGAAGGCCACCGCGATGAATGGCGTTCCACCCTGCTGAGTTCAGCCTGTGAAGATGCCTATATGCAGAAACACAAGGACGTGACGGCCCAGCACGTCATCAACTTTCTGATTTTCGACGACAGCAACCCCACCTCGATCCGCTCCGTGGTGCGTGGTGCCCGCAACAATGGCCGCGCGGTTCGCACTGCCTTGACACGGGATGTGTGGGAAAGCATCAACTCCACCTGGAATGAACTTCTGGCCATCAAGCCTGCCGACCTCACCACCGACCGTTTGCCGGTTTTTCTCGACTGGGTGAAACAACGTTCCATGTCATTTCGCGGAGCAATTTTGGGCACCATGCTGCGCAACGAAAACTATTATTTCAGCCAGCTTGGCAATTTCATTGAACGGGCTGACAACACGGCGCGCATTCTCGATGTGAAATATTTCATTCTCCTGCCAAAACCGTCTGATGTCGGCTCTGATCTGGACGCGCATCAATGGGCGCAGATTTTGCGCAGTGTGTCAGCGCACCGGGCCTATCGCTGGTTCTACCGTGACAGCCAATACAAGCCGTGGCGGGTTGCGGAATTCCTGATCCTCAGGGAGGAAATGCCGCGCTCGCTTTTGTTCAGCTATCAATGGATCAACACGGCCCTGGCAGGCCTCGCCACTCTGCATGGCAGGTCCTATGGCTGCCATGACAAGGCCGCCGAGATGGCGGCAAGATTGAAAGGTGGCAGAATGGAGGATATTTTCCAGTCAGGCCTGCATGAATATCTGCAGGAATTCATTGACGGCAACAATGCGCTCTCGATGGATATCGGGCGCACCTATAATTTTCCGTGACACCCATGCGCCTTACTGTTCGCCACGTCACCCACTACACTTACGAAGATGCGCCAAAATCGCTGGTGCAACGGCTGCATTTGCAACCGGCGGACTTTGCAACACAACGCTGTCTGTCGTGGTCGGTGTCCTGCCCCGGCATTGACAAGGCGCTGCGCTATGTCGACGGGTTTGGCAACTGGGTCTATCTGGTGACGTCAGCACCCGGTGCGGACGGAATGGAAATCATTGCAGAAGGTGAAGTTGAGTCCCTTGATGCGCAAGGTGTGGTGCGCGGACTGGCGGGATTTGCGCCCGAAGCGAACTTCCTGCGCGTGACACCGCCGACACAGATCAGCCCGTCGTTGCAAAAATTGGCAAACGAATTCAACCGCAAAAAACCAACGCTCGAAACCGCCCATGGCTTGATGCAGGCGGTGCATGCCCGCGTCGCCTATGAAACCGGAGCCTCGGACGCTGAAACCACGGCCGCCGAAGCCTACACGGCAGGACGCGGCGTGTGCCAGGACCACGCCCACATCATGATCGCGTTGGCGCGCGCCATGAATATTCCGGCACGCTATGTGACGGGCTATCTGGTCACAGGGGTCGGCGCATCGTCAACCGCCGCCCATGCCTGGGCCGAACTCTTCGTGCCGGAACTGGGCTGGGTGGGTTTTGATGCCGCCAATGGCCAATGTCCGACGGAGCAATATGTGCGCGTTGCCGCAGGACTTGATGCGCCCGCTGTAGCGCCCGTGCGCGGCACCCGGCGCGGCGGTTTCGGCCAGGAAAAATTGAGGGTTGAAGTGCGGGTGCAAATCTCCGAACAGTAGCTTTTTGGAAAACACCGGACTGACTTCAAATGACTTATTGCGTTGGCATGCTATTGGACAAGGGCCTCGTCATGGCCGCAGACACCCGCACCAATGCGGGTGTGGACAATGTGGGCCGCTTCAAGAAGCTCTACACCTGGGAATATCCGGGGGAGCGGGTATTTGTACTGCTCACCGCCGGCAACCTCGCCGTGACGCAAGCTGTGGTCAGTGTGATTTCAGAGCAGATCGAACATCCGGGTGATGACGGCCAATCGCTGCGCACTGCGTCGACCATGTTTCAGGCAGCCCACTTGATCGGCGATGCCATTCGCGCCGTGAAACGCTCGGATGGTGAACATCTGTCGTCCAACGGCGAAGCTTTCGCCGCCAGTTTCATCTTTGGCGGCCAGATCGGCGCCGAGCGCACGCGCCTGTTCAACATCTATGCGGCAGGCAACTTTATCGAAGCCACACCCGACACGCCGTTTTTCCAGATCGGTGAACACAAATACGGAAAACCCATCCTGGACCGCGTCGCGCGCACCGAAATGGAATTGGGCGAGGCCGCGAAGATGGTGCTGTTGTCATTCGATTCCACACTGCGCTCCAACCTGAGTGTGGGCCTGCCCATCGATCTCCTTACCTATGAAACAGGTACGTTGAAGGTAGAGCACACAAAACGCATTGGCCCGGATGACCCCTATTTCAAAATGCTGTCCACCGAATGGTCGAAGGCGTTGCGGAATGCATTTGCGAATATCGAGGCGCTGGATATCTAAACCGCGAACCCCGCACAAGTCAGGCAATCAATGTAGAATGCCCACCTTGAACCACACTGGACGAAACCCCACAGAACCCCCTAACCTCCACACGTCATGGGCGATTCATCACTCAACACCGCAATCCTCGAAAAACTCATCGCCGATGCCAAAGCGTCAGGCGGGTCGGAACGTGGCACCTATCAGACCTTCATCAACACCCTGTGTGACGGATTGGGCTTGGCCAAGCCCGACATGAACAAGGAAGACCGCGCCCTCAACGACTATGTCTATGAGCGCCGCGTAAACTTCAACCAACAGTTCCACGATCAAGCTACAAGCCGTAAAATTAGAACAATCCCTGCCTCAAACCATCTCCCGGCCTTCCCGCAAAAATAGTTATACTTGTGTCGAGTGAAGATTCAATTGGCGGCGCGTCATTTTCGACAACTATGAATTGGGCATTTTTGGATTGTTCTATGAGATAGCGATAGAAATGGGAGTTGACCCCTGACGCAGTTACCTGCTTTTCGTCTGCAGATAGCTCTCCATACCTGGATATATGAGGGTCTCTGTAGCTCAAGAGTGGGCTATCCAAAGCGACGATGCCGGGATGGGGAAGATTGTGATTTCTACAATAAACCAGTACCCCAATCTTGAAGGCTGCATTCATGAGTGCCCTCACACCTTTGCCATTACCCCTCCGGTCTTTGCCGTCGATTTCAATGTCGTGAGTTTGATTGTTGAATGAAACTGTTGGCTTGCCTGGAAAATTCCACGACCACAAAATATCTTGTACTGTCTTTGCAAAATCGAAACACCAAGTTCACCGCCTCAACCTTGAACTCGCGTGAATACTTCTTTCTTTCCATCTGAAACCTCCAGTTCCATCAAAACACCTTAACTCAGTGTCCGTGAAACCGGCAGCAGCTCAGACCGTGCATTTATCTGTTCCGGGGTCGAAAAGTTGAACTACTGCCGAACAGCGGTAGCAGCCGATTTGCACTAAGGTGCCCAAGTGAAAGCTTCGCCATTTACCCCATCTTCAACCGCTCGACGGTCGCCTCAACAACCTGCGGATCACTTTCAATCATCGCCATCAGAATGCGCGCCGACACATCTAGTTTGCGGCCCTGCTCCCATCCCTCGATGGTTCGCGCAGGAATTCCAAAACGTGCTTCGAACTCCTTGGGGCTTTTGGCGTGTGCGGTGCGAATGGCTTTTACTTGTTTGGCGCTTATCGCATCAACCAGCCGCGTTGGCAGGGCCAAGTCACCCCGTTGGTGGGCGCGCACCTCCTGTAAGGCCTTCATCAAATCTGACCCGAATTTTGTGTCAAGTTTCGTTTTCATTGCAGGTTCTTGATAAACGCCAATAGGTCCTTATCTCTTTTAAAATACGCTATTAGCGTATTCACGTCAAGGTCCATTAACGATACGGATGTGCGGCTTTACGATCTTGGCAATTCCTTCAGCCTTTCAGGTAATACGTGTCTGATGGCGCTCTCTCAACGATTGGTCATGAAGCAGGGCCAGTCCCTGGTCATGACCCCGCAATTGCAACAGGCAATCAAGCTGTTGCAAATGTCGTCGATTGAGTTGCAGGCCTTTGTCGAAGCCGAAATTGAGCGCAATCCTTTGCTTGATCATGGTGACGGCGGAGAGAAAACCCAGGCCATCGTGGCGGATGCGCAGGCAGAAAGGCTTGATCAAAGCTTCTCTGTGGCAGGATCTGGCGGACCTGGCGAAATCGAAGCGCAAAGTTCAGCCCCTGCTTCCTCCGCCGATGGCCAATCCATGATGCGCGATTCGAACTGGTCAAGCCTGCGCACCTCAGGGCATTTGTCGCTGGACGGTGAAGATCAGGACTATGCCTCGTCCCTGTCCCGTGAAGTCAGCCTGACCGAACATCTGACGGGACAACTCAATCTGAATTTTGTCAAGCAGAGCGATCTGCTGATTGGCCAGCACATCATCGGCATGGTCAACGAGACAGGTTACGTCACGGGCGATCCGCTGGGTTTGACTGAGACTTTGGGTGCAACACCTGAACAGGTACAAACTGTTTACAACGTGATGCGTACTTTCGATCCACCGGGTATTTTCGCCCGTGATCTTGCGGACTGCTTGAAGTTGCAACTGCGGGAGCTCAACCGTCTCGACCCTGCCATGGAAGCGTTGGTTGATCATTTGCCGCTGGTGGCCAGGCGCGATTTCGTGGCGCTGCGTGGCATCTGCAAGGTCAGCCAGGAAGACCTGAATGACATGCTGGTGGAACTTCGGGCGTTGAACCCGAAACCGGGTCACGCTTTCGGCTCTGATCCTGTATCACCGGTGGTGCCCGACGTCTTCGTGCGTGTAGCACCTGATGGCACATGGATGGTTGAACTCAACAGCGAAACCCTGCCGCGGGTGCTGGTCAACAATCAATACATGGCCAACGTTGCCAAAAATACCAACCGGGAGGAAGACAAACTGTTCCTTGCGGGGTGTCACGCCCAAGCCGCCTGGCTGGTCAAAAGTCTCGATCAACGGGCAAGGACTGTGCTGAAAGTCTCCCGCGAAATTGTCTCGCAGCAGGACGCATTCCTTGTCAATGGCATCAGCCATCTGAAACCTATTACTCTGAAAGTTGTCGCCGACGCCATCAGCATGCATGAATCAACCGTCAGCCGGGTGACGTCCAACAAATATATCGCAACACCGCGCGGCACTTTTGAGCTGAAATATTTCTTCACCAACGCCATTGCCAACAATGACGGCACAGGCGACGGACATTCAGCAGAATCGATCCGCCACCGCATCAAGGACATGATTGCAACCGAAACCGCCGATCATATCCTGTCGGACGATGATATTGTCGATATCCTGAAACGCGAGGATGTGGACATAGCCCGCCGTACCGTTGCCAAATACCGGGAATCCCTCAATATTTTATCGTCTGTCCAACGCCGCCGCGAAGCCCGGCTGAAGGGTTGACTTAGACCCCCT
>JAYUVC010000168.1:0-12865 GCA_043754325.1 Hyphomicrobiales bacterium | reverse complement strand
TCTCACCCGCATCGCCGACCACAAGATCAACCGCATCACCGAACTCTTGCCGTGGAACTGGAAAACCAATCAGGCCGCGTAGCTCACCGGACGCTTACGGTACATCGGTAGGCTCGGAAGCTACACAAACGAGCCCAAGCGAGTCACCTACTTGCTTTTCAAAACACTGCTGCGGAAAATCAACTTCAATGCTCTCCAATCGAACTTTAGTATTATCATTTCCAAGATCTATCCCTAAAGCACTCTCCGCTACGGTGTCCAAGTCTACTTTACCGCCCCTCAGCAAGCATTCTGGCTTCACTGCCGCCATTGAGGCAGTGACAAAAAGAGCGGATGCCCCCACGGCAACCAGAACTACTTTTTTGAAATTCCTATACATTGTTGGCCAACTCCCACCCATAGAGTATCGTTTACATAACCGAGCGAATTCAATCTTCCAGACCCATATCCATCAACTTGATAGTTCAGAGCGATCACGGGTGCGCTTTCCGCCAAAAACAATACTCTACTCTCTCCATCCACAACTTCTTTTTTTGCCTTCAGTATTGGAGGAACGGTCAAGTCCAAATGAAGATTTTGAAATCCTGGAAGTCCAATAACCTGATCAACGACTAAATTGCAGGCCTTTCCACCAGCACCAATGTTCTCAACTTGACTTGCACTTACAGAAATATCGCCACGCATACACGGATCACTGATTTGATCAAAAGCCGCCAAATATTCAGCAGCTTTGATTTCAGTTGTCGTCGGATTGAAAATCAGATTCAGATGCTTAAGAGTCTGCGTGAGATACTTGTTGTCAAAGCTTAGCGATGAACATTGAGGTGGTGATGGAGAACTTGCACAATAGTTCGCACAATTAAGTGGAGCGACGGCGGCACCAAAACCAAGCGGCGACGGAGCTGAAAATGCCGGTGTTTTTTTAATAGCTTCGCAAAAACCCTTACCTGGCTCAGTCTTATAGTTGATCGTGACTAGTGGCGACTTTTTTGACTCGCAAGATAGAAAATCGGAAACACATGTATGAACGACGCTCCCGTTACTTTTTGTAACGACAGAACAGCAACCCCCGTTGGGTGTACTGGCACAATAAGAATAGCCAGAAGGCACGCTCTCTCCTCCCCCTCCTACAAAATCGCCTATCAGAGAATCGCAGCCCGATACGAACAAAGAAGAGAAAATCGCAGCAACCAGAGTGTGAGCTTTCATTTTCTAACAACTCCTCCGCTGATAAAATTGCACCAAAAGTAGTTCATTTGCAAGCGGCACGAATTTTCAAGCCAAGGAAGGCCATCTCGATATCCCGGAGAAGATGGAAACGACCCTTGAAAAGAAACATCCTGCTCTTGTGATCTTGCGCCGCGCATTGAGCATATCACGGTTCTTGATGACAATATTCGTGAAGTAATCAGCACCGGTGACAAGGTCTTCCGCGAAATCATGGAAAAGACGGTGGCAAAGATCGACATTTAAGATGACGGCACCATTAAAGGTCGCCTCACCGTCGGTGCTGCGATTATAGCCGCCCCGAAGTGGATCAAGTCCATTGTGTAAGAACATGATGTCAACGAAACTTCGAAGGTATTTCGTATTCGTTATCAGGGTCATCCGTCAAAGCTTTGAAAAAAGCTCGCTCTGCGCACCAGCAAGCCCGTCATCCCCGCCAAAATCAAATCGCAAGATCAAGGGGAAATACGATTTTACGCTCTATGAAGAACGCAATCTCGTCGAGCGCTTCTCTAACACCATCAAACACTACTGTAAAGGCAATGGGGACGCTTCCCTTTGATTTGTTTCACCCCGTCCAATCCTCCACGTCCAGCCCTTCCATCTGCGCGAAACTTGCATCATTTGTCACCAACACCAAACCAAGGCTCAGCGCATGGCTCGCGATCAACAGATCGAGGGGGGCCATGATCTTGCCGCGCCGTTGCATGTCTGCCCGCACGGTGCCGTAGCATTCAGCTGCAAGGCTGTTCCACGGCAAAGACTCAACCCGCAGCAGGAATTCTGCCACGGCCCGTTGCAGCCGTTTGGCTTCAGGGCGTTTGGCAACCCCAAACAGCATTTCACCTTCTGTGACCGCTGAGATGCAAAGTGTTGCCGTGGGCTCGTGCATCACACGCCGACTCACGCCTGGGTGTTCGCGCAGCAGAAAGCCCACGGTATTGGTGTCGAGCATGTAGCGTTTCACTCGCTGTGGCCTTCAAACGGATCGCGCGTTTGCTTTGGCTGCTTGCGGTCTTCGGCTCCCAGAAAATCTTCGGGAACCGCCGTACCTTTCAGTGCGGCAAGGAAACCATCCCATGTTGACGGGCGGCGGGACAAGATCACATCGCCCGTTTCTGCGTCCTGCCGGATGAAGACTTCTTTTGTGTCAAAGCGATAGGCTGCGGGGAGTCTGACGGCTTGACTTCGACCATTGGTGAAAATTTTTGCGACTTGGCGCACGGTGCATCTCCTTGAGGTATATACCAAGATACATACCATCACTTGGACCAATTGTAAATGCGGGGGCAGAGGGGAAGCCTCCCTTGGAGAAGTATTCCGCCCCTCACGCCACCGCCCCCAAAATCAAACGCTGCATGGATGACGCTGTAGGGCACGTGAACCAGCCCATCATTATCTCGCTGCACAATCCCCCACTCCATCAACGTCGTCACATCATCATGCACCCGCTTCACATCGCGCTCGAGTTCGCGGGCGAGGCCTCGAATGGTGCTGGGCCCCACATGTTGCAGGCACAGAGGTCGACATGTTGCTGTCGGTAGCTGTGGTGGCTTAATGTCTGGGGTGGCATAAGGTTTCATGGTGCGGAGAGAAAAATCGTGTAGGGCGATGAAGTCTGGTTGTTTGAACTGCAAAAACGGATGGTGTAGCCTTGTGCCATGACCAACCTGCAGCAAACTTCGAACTTCCTCCTCAAGCATTGGCGTGATGAAAGCCGCTGCGAAAATCTGCCCAGTGACCTGCTGCCCCAAAACAAGGCCGAAGCCTATGCGGTGCAGGGTCTTGTGGAACAGCAATCTGCCGGACTTTTGTGGGGCTGGAAGATTGCGGCGACCAGTGTTGCGGGGCAGAAACATATTGGTGTTTCGGGTCCGCTGGCGGGCCGCTACATTGCAGAACGTGTGGTGCGCTCCGGTGGCACTGTTCCCTTTGGCCGCAACCACATGAAGGTGGCGGAGGTGGAGTTTGCGTTTCGGCTGGGGGCTGATCTTCCGCCGCGCCAGACGCCCTATGCAGAAGACGAGGTGTTTTTGGCTGTGGCGTCACTGCATCCAGCCATTGAAATTCCGGACAGTCGCTATGACCGTTTTGAAACGGTGGGGGAGTTTGCCCTGATCGCCGACAATGCCTGCGCGCATTGGCTGGTGGTGGGAGATGCAGCGCCCGACTTGTGGCGCACCCTGGACCTTGCGGATTTTACGCCGTTGGGCCGGGTGATTGGCAAAGGCGAATGGCAGGGCAAGGGGTCCAATGTTCTGGGAAGCCCGCGCCTCGCCATGACCTGGCTTGCCAATGAACTTTCGGCACTGGAAATTGGACTGAAAGCCGGTCAGACGGTCACAACGGGCACATGTCTTGTGCCCATGGTGATTGCGGCGGGTGACAGGGTGGAAGGTGATTTTGGTGTTTTGGGGCAGGTTGCCGTGACGATGGGGCAGTGAGGGTCTGGGTTTTCGGTTAGGGATGTGCGGTGATGGCCACAATCGTGATCACATCTTTGCCCGGACCATACATCCAGAAAATGCGATAGGCGCCGGGGGTGTTGTTTTCGGCGTAGGCTTCGAAGACGTCTTCGTCATTTGGGCCGAACATTGATGAGTATTTATGCGTGTTGAGGCCGGGATGGCGTGGATTGATTTCAAGCAAGTACATGGCCTTGCGCACAGCTTTCAGGCGTTTGATCTGCGCGGGATTGTGCTCAAGGGCGCCGAGTTCAGCTCTTGCACGTAAAGTCATATCGATGAAGAAGGGCATCAGTCATCGTCATCGGCATATTGAGCGAAACTGCCCATTCTCACGGTTTCCCCCCGCCCCGACTGGCGCAGGCCTTCTTCCACCATGGCGAGGGCTTCCGGATTTTGATAGAGCCAAAGTTCGCGGGCGGGGATTTCTGTCATGGCGGTGAGCATAAGGTTGCCGCCGCCCATGTCGGTGACTTGGTAACCGCTGATTCCGGCTGTTCGAGTTCCAAGATTGATGCGACCCTTTGCGTCAGGGCGAACCATGGTTTGGGCTGTATCGGGCATGATTGTCTCCTGTGGGCAGTAGTTCAAGTGGGACATAGCTTAATTCCCACCAAATTTCAACTCCCTCGCAGCCCTTTTTCCCGCGCATAGGCCAAACACTCCCGCCACGGCCTGATTGAGCTTGAGGTGGTAGCGGAATGCAGCGATGTTGCAGCGGCGGCGTTGGCCAAGCCCAGGCATTGTTCCAGCGACCAGTTTTCGTGGATGCCGAACAACATTCCGGCATAGAATGCGTCGCCAGCACCCACTGTGCCGATGATTTCGTTTTGCGGCACGTTGACGGAGGGGGCAAATGCGGTCTTGCCATTCTTGCAGTGTGCCACCGCACCTTCGGGGTGGTGGATGCTGACGAGTTCGCTGACGCCAAGGCTCAACAATTTTTGGGCGGCGGCACTTGCAAATGAAACATTGAAGCGGCCGTTTTGCGAAACGGGCAGGCCCGTCAGAATTTCAGCTTCGCTGTCGTTGATGACGAAGTAATCGAGCAGCGGCAGGCACGGCAATGTTTGGGTGCGTTGCAATTCGGCGGGAACGGGGCAGAGTTCCATGGCGGTTTTGAAGCCGCGTTGTTTTGCTTTACGAAGTGCGGTGCGCCAGCCGTCAGTTGCGTCCATCGAAGTCGATATACCGGGGGAACCGAGATAATAGATTTTGGCACTGTCAACGTCGGGCAGCATTTGGTCTGCAGTGATTGTGCCATTGGCACCGGGACGGAAAAAGAAGGTGCGCTTGCCGGTGGCTTTCGAGGTCATGACGTGGGTCACGTCAGTACTGGCACCGTTGACGCGGATGACTTTTGCGGTGTCGAGGCCGGAGTGCTCCGCTTGCGCGATGAAGGTGTCTCCCGCCAAGTCATCGCCCACCACGCAGATCATTGACACGGGAAATTCAGCACCCAGTTTGATGAGACCTGCTGCGGCATTGTGGGGCGGGCCACCCGGAGCTTCGATGGTTTGGCGGATGAAGGCGATCTGCTCTTCGTCCGGCCAGTGGTCGATGATGTGGACGATATCGAGAACAATGGTTCCGGCAAGCACAATGCCGGCGCGGGTCACTTCCCGTAACCTTCGAGAACCTGCTCGGTAATCTTCTGGTCATCTTCCAGCGCACGCACAGGGCGGAGTTTTTTCTTGGCGAGAATGGCGTGATATTGTTTCACCGCTTCTTCCGGTGTGATGTCGCGTTCGATCACCGGGCGGAACAGCGAAAGCAGGTCCAGCGGGCTTTCCGCCAGCTTGATCTTGCGGCCAAACAGGGCGACGCGGGCCCCGGATTTTTCGCCTTGGTGGATGAGTTCCAGACAATCGCGTGTGGTGCCACTGCCGCCGCCCAGAATGCCAACGACGAGTTCCGTGTCATAGCCCGCAAGATCTTCCATGGCGCGACGGCCGTTGAAGGGGATTTTCAGAAACAGCGGGCGATCGGCTTTTGTCATGCCAGCAACACAGCGGAGGATGTTGTCGTTGACGAAGTCGGGGATTTGTTCAGGGGACAGGTTTTTTGGCGCGTTGGGATTGAAGAATTCGAGGAAGTGGCGGAATTTGTGTTTTGCGGCGTCCACGCGAAATTCATTATAGGCTTCAAGATGGGCGTAGTCGGCTGAGAGGTCGTTGTTGAAGGTGACGGAATAGAGGCCGAGGTCCGAGAATTTCTTGCAGTGTGCAAGGTTTGCCGTGCGGAAGGGCCTCGCGAATTCCTTGACGTAATTCGAGCCACGGGCGCGCCAGATGTCGGTGGCGTCGTTGGCGCGGATGGCCGGGGTGACGTGGGATTTCTTGAAGGTGCCTTTGGCTGATACGACCTCAAGTGAGGACGCTGCAACCAGCATGATATCGACCACACCCTGCTTCACCACGTCGACGATGGACTGGCGGAAGCTTTCGACGTTGTGTGTGCCCTTGCTTTCGTCGTGCAAATCCCTGGGGCCGGGGGAGGAGACACCTGCCGACATTTCAGGGTCCTTGGCGTCAGCGAGGATGAAATCCGCAGGTTTGTATTTGCCGGATGTGATGCGTTTCAGTTTGGCGTCAAGGGATTTCATGTGTCAGTTCCTTTATGTATGGTCGTTATGAAAGGAAGTGCTTGCCAAGGCAAGTCTGTGGCGGAATAGATGACCTGATGAAAACGCTTGTCATGATCCCCGCCTTTGGTTGCAATGAAGGGCTTTATGCCCCGCAGATCGAAGAACTTGAAAATACTTTCCGTATACAGACGATTATTCCGGCTTCCGGCCGCATTGCCGGAATGGTTGATGATGTGCTGCGCCAGACACCAGATGAATTTGCCATTCTCGGCACCTCCATGGGCGGCCGGGTGGCACTTGAGGTCGCCTTGGCAGCACCAGACCGGGTGGAGGCGCTTTGCATTATCGGGGCGGGGGCCGGACCTGTAGCAGATCAGGCAGCGGGTCTCAAGCGTTCAGCGCGGATCAGGGCAGGCGAGAGGCTCCAGGTGATTGCTGAAATGGGCAAGATGATTGCACATTTGCCGGGGCCGCGTGGACGTGAGGCGAAACAGGCATTCATCGACATGGCAACTGCGATGGACTTGGAACTGTTGGTGCGGCAGTCGGATGCCTTGGCCTATCGCATTGATCTGTGGGACCGGCTTGACGAAATTGAATGTCCGACATTGTGCCTGTGGGGCAAGCATGACCAGTTTTCACCGGCGGCGGATGGTTTGCGCATTGCCGAGGCGGTGCAATATGGCAGCTATGTGGAACTGGCGGACTGCGGACATTTTCCAACGCTGGAATATCCGGATGTGGCGACAGAGGCGATTGCCATGTGGATGGATGACATTGATGATGTGGGCGAGGATTTGGAGTGAAGAGAAGGGACCTCATCACCCCTTCGGGGAGCTTCTCCAGAGGAGAAGCGACTGGTTGATGGAGTTCCCTAAATGTCGGACTGTGAGGGGAAGTCTACCACCGGGTTGCTTCTCCTTTGGAGAAGCTGCCCAAAGGGCTGATGAGGTCCCTTCGTCACTTCAAGCTCGTGATATATTCCGCAATCGCCTTTACGTCGGCCTCGGGAAGTTTTGACAGGTTGGTTTGCACCTTGCCCATGCCGCCTGAAGACATTTTGGTGTAGCCCAGCATTTCGCCGTTCTGGAAGGCCAGTGTCAGGTCAGCGGCGTCTTTGTATTTCCCACGTCCCACGAGATCAATGAGCGAGGGCACTTTGCCAGTCCCCTCGGGGTGGGGGCCACCTGCGAGATATTTTGACGTGTCGGAAGTCATGAACAACGTGCGGGGTGTGTGGCATTCGTTGCAATGGCCGGGACCATTGACGAGATATTTGCCGCGGTTCCAGCTTTCCGTTTGTGATGCGTCTGGGGTGGTTTTGGTTTCGTCGAGGCCCAGGAATTTCCAGGCACCCAAACCGCGCCGGATGATCGGCAGCGCGAATACATCGTGATCCCGAACGGCGTTTTTCACCGGTGTCAGGGTCATCAGATAGGCTTTGATGTCGAGAACGTCTTCAACCTTCATGTGGGCATAGGACGTATAGGGAAATGCGGGAATCAGATGTTCGCCATCTTCGCTGATGCCTTTTTGCATGGCATTTACAAATTGGATGTCCGTCCACTTGCCAATGCCGGTTTCAATGTCCGGCGTGATATTGGGGGGATAAAGCACGCCAACAGGGGTCTTCAGCGCCGTTCCACCGGCGGGCAGGGCTGAATCAACGTCCACCAGTTCTTTCGACGGCAAATGGCAGGAGTGGCAACCACCGGCGTCGTAGAGGATTTTGCCGTTGGCCACGTCGCCTGCATGTTGTGGCAGGGCATCAGCGGATAGCGGACGCGGGATTGTGATCACCCAGAAAGCACCGAGGCCCAGCGCTGCGAGCAGCGCCAGACCTGCGAAGTTGCGTTTGGTGAACAGCCTTGGAATGGCTTATTCCTTTGGCTTGCGGAAGGTTTCGTGGCAGCCTTTGCAGCCAGCACCGAAGTCCGCGAAGGCCGCTTTGAAGCCTGCCTCATCTGTTACGGCTTTCAGCTTTTCATGCCCGGCATAAGCTTTTGCGCTTGCGGCTTCAAAACCCTTGGTATCAGTCCAGATTTCGGGTTTTGCCCAGGATTCAACAGATTCAGGCTTTTGTGATTCTGCGCTGAAAAATTTCGCCCAGTTTGCGCAGGCTTTGCCCATGGTTTCGAATGTCGCTTTATGGAGGGCGGCATCGAAGGGCTTTTCACCCTTCATGACGGGAACAAAAACGCCCATGGCGGCACCTTGGGCCTTCATGCAGGCTTGGCGTTCCTTGACGAGGTCGTCAGCGGGGCCGGCAAAAGCGGACGACGCAAGACCGATGGCCAGAACAGCCGTCGCAACGGTAAACTTGATCATAGGGTAGATCCTTTCTCCAGACAAAACGGCCATTTGGGCCAGTGAAATTTGCCGACACAAATCATGTTACACATAAATATCTGCCAGAAGCTATCACGAATTTGTGTTTGGGCAAGTGGGGTGTTGCAGATTCATAGGCGGTTAACCATGCCCTGTGAATGCCTGATGAACGCCCCGTTGCGGCCCGCTTCATCTGGCATCTGCTTAAACGGTTTGTAAGTTCAATCTGTTTACATCAGCGACCAAAGGGATATCGTCATGTCACAATCAAACACCAACAACCAAGCTGTATTGCCAAAGCGTCTCAGTCCTGAATTGGCGGAAGTGTTGCACATGCTGAAATCGCTGGAAACCCAGCCTGCAACTAGACTGGTTCCTGTTTCTGTTCGCTGATTGAAGATTTGACCCGGCTCTCAAGTCCGGGTTCTGGCGCTGCCAAGGCGCGCCGTTTCCCCTTGTCAATTTCTGAATTTGGCTTCTCAGTGCATCTGCCACTGGGCGGCAGCGTGCAACAACTCGGCTGACGTGGGCCAGGTCTGGTCTTGGTCATGCCGTTGCAACAGCGTCTTCAAACCATCAACCTCAAAACTGCTGGCCACGCTTTTCAAGGCCTTGCGGCAATGGTTTGCCGTGTCGATGTCGCCGACTTCCCGGCAGGTACTATAAGCCAGAATCAAATGGTTGATTTCGCGGGCCGCTGCTTTCATCAGATTGGCGAGTGTGCCGGGGGGCAGACTGTTGGACAGCATGCTCCAATGCGGTGTCGATGTTTTCAGGGTTTCCGGGGTTTCCAGGGTTTTTACGGTTTTGGCGGACAGCAATTTCTGCATGGCCATTTGCAATTCATTGCTGTTGGCGGGCTTCGGCAGGGCACTGTCAAACGCGTCGCGCCAGATGCAATGCTCTGTTGAATCCGCAAGAAATGCCGACATGGCGAGAATGGGCGTTTCACGGCAGGGGCCAGCCTTGGCGCGAATGTTGCGGGCGGCGGTGACGCCGTCCATCACGGGCATTTCAATGTCGAGCAGAATCACATCATAAGAATTGAGTTTGGCTTTTTCAAAAGCCAATTCGCCGTCTTCCACGGCTTCGACATCAAATCCCATGCGTTCGAGAAGTGCAGTCGTCACAATGCGTGCCGTCGCCTGATCCTCGGCATAGAGAACGCGGCGCTTTTGCCCGTCGGCCCGCCGAAACGACATTGCGTTTCCGGTGTTCGCTAAAGCTGTTGCGGCCGACATACCCACTCCTGTTCACTTCGAGGTGAACCTAGTGGGTCAATCCTTGCCGTGGAGTAATCAGGGCTGGTTCTGGACAGTGTTTTGCCACGGATGCTTAACGGCTGGTGAAGCTGCTATTTCGTTCCGAACATGCGGTCTCCCGCATCGCCAAGACCGGGCACGATATAGCCCAGATCGTTCAGGTGTGAATCCACGGCTGCCGTGAAAATGGGCACGTCCGGGTGTTCATCATGAAAACGCATGATGCCCTCAGGTGCCGACAGCAAGGTCACAAGCTTGATGTCCTGGGCGCCCTTTTCCTTGAGGCGCTTGACGGCGGCTGATACGGAATTTCCGGTGGCCAACATCGGATCAACCACGATGGTGCGGCGGTCGGCGATATCTTCTGGTACCTTCAGATAATACTCAATGGGTTGCAGAGTCTTGTGGTCGCGATAGAGACCGATGTGACCCACGCGGGCCGAGGGTATCAGCGAGAGCATGCCTTCCAGCAGGCCATTGCCGGCCCGCAAAACCGAAACGATCACCAATTTTTTGCCCTTGAGAATGGGTGCTTCCATCTCCGCCAAGGGCGTGTCGATGACTTGCGTGGTCATGGGCAAATCCCGGCAGACTTCATAAGCGAGAAGATGGCTGATTTCGTGGAGGAGCTGGCGGAACACGGCAGATGGTGTGTGCTTGTCGCGCATCAGCGTCAGCTTGTGCAGCACGAGTGGGTGGCTGACCACGGTCAAATTATGGGGGACTTTGAAATCAACTTTGCCTGGCATGGGGATGGCTCCTGTTGCAGGTCTTTTGCACGGGGTTGGCCACCGCAAACAAGTGGGACAAAGCAGCTATCCACTTTTTATGTTTTGGCACTTGCAAAGCTTGGGATGGTGTCATACTTGGTGTAACAATAATTGTTACGGATAAATCATGACCTCACCTTCAATTCCCGCCGGAACCCGCATTGGCCATGTTCATTTGAAAGTGGCTGACCTTGAGCGCGCCCTGGATTTCTACATGGGCGTATTGGGGTTTGATCTGGTTCAGAGATATGGCGAGCAGGCGGCCTTCGTGTCGGCTGGCGGCTATCATCATCACATTGGATTGAACACTTGGGAAAGCAAAGGTGGCTCACTCCCGCCGCCGGGCTCCACCGGGCTTTATCATACGGCAATTTTGTATCCAACCCTGGTTGATCTTGCCAATGCGTTCAAGCGCATGCTGGCGGCTGGTGTCGAGCTTGATGGTGCTGCTGATCACGGCGTGTCGATGGCGCTGTATTTCCGTGATCCGGACCAGAACGGCATCGAACTCTACTGGGATAAACCCGAAGCCGATTGGCCCCGCGGGGCTGACGGAAAACTGGCGATGTCCAATGCCCGTATCGACCTTCAACAGCTTCTTTCACTTGCAACCCAATAAGGAAAACAAAAATGGCTAAAGTTCTCGTTCTCTATTACTCCGCCTGGGGCCACATGGAGGCCATGGCTTATGCTGCTGCTGAAGGGGCCAAATCCGCTGGCGCCACTGTAGACGTAAAGCGCGTGGCTGAAACCGTTCCAGAAGATATCCAGAAGGCCTATCACTACAAGATGGACCAGAAGGCACCCGTGGCGCAGCCTGAAGAACTTGCCAATTACGATGCCGTGATTTTCGCCACGGGCACGCGCTATGGCATGATGACAGCGCAGATGAAAAACTTTCTCGACCAGACGGGCGGTCTTTGGATGAAGGGTGCATTGATTGGCAAGGTGGGATCGGTGATGACATCATCGGCGACCCAGCATGGTGGTCAGGAGTCGACGATACTGTCGTTCCACACGGTGCTGCTGCACCATGGTTTTGTCATCGTGGGACTGCCCTATTCCTTTACAGGCCAGATGGGCCATGATGAAATTCGTGGTGGTTCACCTTATGGTGCTTCGACTGTCACAGGCGGCGACGGTTCGCGTCTGCCGGCCCAGCATGAACTGGATGGTGCGACCTTCCAGGGCAAGCGGGTTGCGGAGATTGCAGCAAAGCTGGTGGCTTGATCTGAGTGTCCCTCACGCTGAGGTGCCCGCGCCTTCGCGGGCCTCGAAGCGCCGTCGTCTGTGGCGCATCCTTCGAGGCTCGCAAGGGCTCGCACCTCAGGATGAGGGGTTATTCAATACTTTCGGTAAAGCCTCGGCCAACCGGTCGAGGCTTTTTTTGTCGCCGCAGCTGATGCGGATGCAACGGTTTTGTGGGGCAACACCCGGCATGCGAATGAAGATGCCGTGCTTTAACAGGCCTTCAACGATGGACTTGGCGTAAGCACCGTCGCGGCCGCAATCGATGCACATGAAGTTGGTGGCCGTCGGCAGTGGTATCAGGTTGTTGGCTCTCGCGATTTCAGCAATGCGGTATCGCGCCTTGATCACTTCGGATTTGACGTGGGCTACCCAGTCTTGATCCTGAATGGCCGCAATGGCTCCAGCTTGACTGATGCGTGAAATGCCGAAGTGGTTGCGGATTTTGTCGAAGGCAGAAATCATTTCAGGGTGGCCGATAACATAACCCACGCGAATGCCGGCAAGGCCATAGGCTTTTGAAAACGTGCGAAAGCGCAGCAGGTTTTTGCGATTGACGTCGATGTCTGGTGCTGTGCCTTCCGGTGCAAATTCGACGTAGGCTTCGTCGAGGATTACCGTGCAGGATTCCGGAACAGCGTTGATGAACTGTTGTACATCGCGGGCGGGCCAGACGCTGCCCATGGGGTTGTCCGGATTGGCGAAGTAAAGGAGTTTGGCATTTTCGGTTTTAACCAGCTTTAAAAGTGAGGCCGGGTCTTCGTGATCATTGACATATGGTGTGGTCAGCAGTTTTCCGCCGGAGGCCGCAACGTGGAAATTTAAGGTGGGATAAGCGCCGAGGGAAGTGGCTACCGCGTCTCCCGGCTCGATGAACAAGCGGACCACCAAACCCAGCAAGCCATCGATGCCTTCGCCGCAGGCGATGTTCTCAGGTGCCACCCCCACAGCTTTGGCGATGGCCAGTTTCAAGTCATG
>JAYUVC010000167.1:0-3994 GCA_043754325.1 Hyphomicrobiales bacterium | reverse complement strand
GGACCTCATCAGCCCTTCGGGCAGCTTCTCCAGAGGAGAAGCGACTTGGAGTTAGTCCTCCCTTAATGTTGATAGTTTGGGGAAGTGTTTCAACACGTCGCTTCTCCCGTGGAGAAGCTGCCCGAAGGGCTGATGAGGTCCTTTGGTCCACCCTCAAGCCGCACGCGCCCGTGACTGCCTGACCATCCGCGCCAGACTCAGCAAACACCGCCCCGTAATCGCATCACCCAAATCCGCCATTTGCCGCGATTGTAAAATAGCAGCCTGCACCGCCACCTGCATGCGCCCCAGATCATCGCCAGACAACAACCGCAACTGCCGTCCCGCCATTTCTTGTTGGGAACCGAAAAACGGCGGCTTAGCAGACAGTCCCGCACTCACATTTTCAAGCCGCGCCAGATACATCTGCAACATGATCAGCACTGACTTTGCATCGCCTGACAGCATCATTGAGGAAAACATCCGGTCTGTCCGCTCAAGATCACCATCGAGAACCGCAGCAATCAAGGCATCAGCCTCAAATGCGGCTTGATCACCACATACGGCTTCAACATCCGCAATTGAAACGGTCTTGTTCGGGTAACAATAGAGTGCCAGCTTTTCCGCCTCGCCGATCAGCACTGAACGGTCAGTGCCACACAAATCCACAAAGCGTTCCGCCGCACCATCAGCAAAACCCATGCTGTATTGCCGCAAAACCGTCTGTACACGGAGCACCAATGCACCACCTGTTTCTTCATAAAACCCGATCGCGGCAAACAGCGGATTGCCTTCAACGGCGGAACGGAATTTCGATCCCTTCTTCAATGAGCCCGCCACCAGCACCACAAAATTTCCGGGCGTCTTCGTATCCAGAACTTGCTGCACATGCGAAAGATGGTTCTCATCCACACCGGCCACAATGATCAAGCGCCGATCACCCAGCAGCGACATCGAACGGAACGCATCATCAAGCGCTGCAGAATCAGATTTCAGCGATGACGCATCCAGCCGCAACGGTTCTTCGCCATCAGGCATGGCCGCAACCACCTGTCTGACCGCAGACGAGATCGCCGACTCATCATTGCCAAACAGCAGCAGGCCGTTGAACGCCGCATGTTTCCGTTTCAGAAAATCAGCGAGATCATTTTCCCGCAAAGCCGCCATGATGGTTCAGTTTTGCGAAGAGAAATAGGCGGCCAGGCGCAACCGCACATCCTCAGCAACATCCCGCGCTGCCCGCTCCCGTGCATTTTCTGCCGCCCGCAAATCTGCAATCGGTTGTTCGACGGTGTCGTAGGATACATTGGAGAAACTGGCACCCGAGGACACAGTCTCCCCGGACGTTGCATCGGCCAGTTCATATTTGATCTTGAGATTGTAACGGTAACGGTTGAGCTTCTGTCTCGACAAGGATGATATCTCAACCGTTTTTTCTTCCGGCACCATGCGCAAAATGTAACGAGAAGCGCCCGTATTGCCAAAAGAGGAAATCAGGTTGTTCCGCACAATCTGCCCGGCGCGGTTTTTTTGTTCATCAACCGCAATGCCGGACATCGCCACGGCAACACCCTTGCCATCGGCGTGTGTGCCATAGAGGGGCCGCGCATTGCAGCCCGACAAAACCACGGCCACAACAAGAAGAAAAACTGAAGTCAGCTGGCGCATACGATGTTGACGATCCTGTCTGGAACCACAATGAACTTGCTCACGGGTTTGCCGTCAAGCGCCCGTTTGACGCCGTCGAGTGCCAGCACCATAGGCTCCAGAAACGCTGCGGTCGAGCCCTTCGGTACGCGGATTTCATCCCGCCTCTTGCCGTTGACCTGAATGCCCAAGGTGACATGATCATCGACCAGCAAGGCGGCTTCTGCTTTGGGCCAAGGCGTATCAACCACGGTTGTCGCATGACCCAATACGCCCCAACATTCTTCAGCCAGATGCGGCATCATCGGCGCCATCAGCAACACCAAAGTATCAGCAGCTTCCCGTACCGCAGAATCTTTTGCGGCCAAACCAGTCTGCAACGCATTCGACAATTCATAAATCCGCGCAATCGCCCGGTTGAAGCGCAGATTTTCGAGATCATCTGTGACAGCAGCAATCACCTTGTGCGTGACCCGCCGCAACTCCGTCACGGCATGATCGCCAGCGCCGTGCGAAACCGCATCATTCACCAACCGCCAGATCCGCTGCACAAACCGCCACGACGCTTCAGCCCCGGCCGACGTCCATTCAATGTCACGTTCTGGTGGCGTGTCCGACAGCATGAACCAGCGCGCCGTATCAGCCCCATAGGTTTCAATGATGGTGTCGGGATCCACAACATTCTTCTTCGACTTCGACATCTTCTCGACGCCGCCAACCTGAAGTGCCTCGCCCGTCACAACATGTATCCAAACGCCATCCTTCTGCATGGCATCAGACGGCAGCACCCACTCACCATTCTGTGTACGGAAGGTTTCGTGAATCACCATGCCTTGCGTGAACAAGGCTTTGAACGGCTCATCCATGGCAAGATGCCCCGTCACCCCCATGGCGCGGGCATAAAAGCGCGAATACAGCAGATGCAAAATCGCATGCTCCACGCCACCAATATATTGGTCAACCCCCATCCAGTATTTGGCGGCCGCTGCATCCACGGGCACATCGGCGTGCGGCGAGCAAAAGCGCGCATAATACCAGGACGAGTCAATGAAGGTATCAAACGTATCCGTCTCGCGCGAAGCCTTCCCCCCACACTGCGGGCAATCAACATGCCTCCAGGTCGGGTGATGCAACAGCGGATTACCCGGCTTGTCGAATGTCACATCCTCAGGCAACTCAACCGGCAAATTCTTCTTCGGCACCGGAACAATGCCGCATGTCTCACAATGAATGATGGGTATCGGACAACCCCAATAGCGCTGCCGCGACACACCCCAATCGCGCAGACGGAAATTCACTTTGCGCGCACCCATCCCCACAGCTTCCATGCGCCGTGCCACTTCATCTTTCGCCGCAGCAACCGTCATGCCATTCAGAAAATCTGAATTGACCAACACGGCTTCTTCGCCATCTTTTTCGAGATAAGGCTTGTCACCCAAAACCGGGTCAACACCCTGAGGTGCCACCACAGGCAAAATCGGCAGATTATATTTCGTGGCAAAATCCCAGTCGCGCTGGTCATGGCCGGGGCAACCAAAAATCGCACCCTCGCCATAGCCCATCAACACGAAGTTCGCAGCATAGACAGGCAAGCGCTTTGACGCATCAAACGGATGCCGCGCATAAATCCCAAGCGCATAACCTTTCTTCTCCGCCCGCTCGATATTCTCTTCCGACGTTCCCAACGCCGCCACATCCTTGCGGAAAGATTCCAACGCTGCATCAGCAACCGCACGCTCTTTCACCAACGGATGATCAGCCGACACTGCACAGAACGTCGCCCCAAAAATCGTGTCATGCCGCGTCGTATAAACTGTCAAACCCTCGGGCAGCGCATTGCCCGTCTCGTCTTCCAACGCAAACGTAAAGCGCATACCCTCCGAACGGCCAATCCAGTTCTTCTGCATCAACCGCACTTTGTCAGGCCATGTCGTCAACCCATCAAGAGCCGACAACAAATCCGGCGCAAAGGCCGTAATCTTCAAAAACCACTGCGCCAATTCGCGTTTTTCGACAGGCGCACCAGACCGCCAACCCTTGCCATCAATCACCTGCTCATTCGCCAGAACAGTCATATCTACAGGATCCCAATTGACCAGCGACACCCGCCGCTCAACCAGACCCGCTTTCATGAAATCAATGAACATCGCCTGCTCATGGCGATAGTAGGAAGGATCACAGGTCGCAATTTCGCGTGACCAGTCAATTGCCAGCCCCATGTTTTTGAGCTGGGCCTTCATTGCCGCAATATTGTCGTAGGTCCACCCCTTGGGGTGAATGCCCCGCTCGATCGCCGCATTTTCAGCAGGCATGCCAAACGCATCCCACCCCATCGGGTGCAGCACATTGTACCCGGCCGCACGCCTGA
>JAYUVC010000166.1:0-34335 GCA_043754325.1 Hyphomicrobiales bacterium | reverse complement strand
GGCGGCTCGGCAGATGCGGCAGCGGCACTGCGGGCGCTGATCCGCATGTTTGATCTTCGACTTGAGTCCGGAGCACTGCGTAATATCGCTTTGTCGCTGGGAGCCGACGTGCCTGTGTGCCTGCATGGCAAAGCCTGCCGCATGCAAGGCGTGGGCGAAATCATCACACCATTGGAACGACTGCCTGCGCCTGCAATTCTGCTGGTCAATCCCCGACAGCCCTGCGGCACGGCAGAGGTGTTTCGCAAAATGGCTTTGAACCCCGGCGATTTGGCGAAATCGGCGTTGAAGCTGGATGAGCCGTTGGCCTGGCGCAATGATCTGGCAAGTGCAGCACTGCATGTGTTGCCAGCAATTGATGATGTATTGAAGTTGCTGGAGACATTGCCGAACTCACGATGTGTCCGCATGTCGGGGTCGGGTGCCACGTGTTTTGCGCTATTTGACGACTATACTGAAACCTTAGTCGCAGCGGAGGTGGTCAGACGTTTTCAACCGGATTGGTGGACCACAGCAGCACGTCTGAGCTAGAGCGCGATCATTTTTGGTTGAGGCGATCAGGGGACTGCTTGCTCTTTCTTGCACGCTGTCGCCGATCTCAAGATCAGGGACAGTTTGCGATGCTTTGAACTTTCAATGCGACCGGGCGATGCAGAAATCCACGGCTTCGAGCAGTGCGGCCTTCCATTCGCTGTCGGCAAAAATCGCCAATGCGTCTTTTGAAAGTTGACCATAGTGGCGCGCGCGGTCAAGCGTGTCTGCAAGGGAACCATGGCGGTCCATGAGTTTTTGCGCGTAGACCAGATCATCGCTGGTCTGGTTGCCTTCTTCCATCGTGCGCTTCCAGAAATTCCGTTCTTCAGTAACACCCCGGCGAAACGCCATGATCACCGGCAGTGTGATTTTGCGCTCACGGAAATCATCGCCAACGCTCTTGCCAAGTTTGGCTTTGGAGCCTGAATAGTCCAGCGCATCGTCGATAAGTTGGAATGCAATGCCGAGATTGCGGCCATAGGATTCGAGTGCTTCCTGCTCGTTGCGCGGGCGGTTTGAAACCACGGCACCCACGCGAGCGGCGGCGCAGAACAGCGCTGCGGTTTTGGCACCGACAACTTTCAGATAGGAATCTTCCGTGGTCGATGTGTCTTGGGACACCGCCAATTGCAGCACTTCGCCTTCGGCAATGATGCAGGCGGCTTCTGACAGAATCCGCAGGCACTCAAGGTTGCCGGTTTCCACCATCATTTTGAAGGCCTGGCCCAAAAGGTAATCACCGACCAGAACCGAAGCCTGGTTGCCCCAGATGACGCGGGCCGCATCCTTGCCGCGGCGCATGTCGCTTTCATCGACCACATCATCATGCAGCAGCGTTGCGGTATGCATGAACTCGACAGCCATGGCGAATTTGATGTGATGCAGGCCCTTGTAGCCACACATGCGGGCAGCAGCGACCGTCAACATGGGACGGATGCGCTTGCCGCCGGAATTGATGAGATGGCCTGCAAGCTGCGGAATCAATTCGACATGGCTCTGGGCCTTTTCCAGAATCAGGTCATTGATCAGGTTCATGTCTTGCGAGGTCAGCTTCACCAACGCGTCCAAACTGGGAGCCAGCTTGTCCTGCCCTGCTTCAAACGGAATGACGACGCCCATCTTGTGTTGACCCTTGTTGCCTGATTTTTCAGCTTAGCAAGCCAAACCGATAGAAAGACGTGGCGCATTGCCGCTGTTTGTTTAGAAAGTCTACGGCGTGGTAACCTCTCGTTCACCAAACTTCGCTTAAACCAGCAGGGCATGCAACTGGCAACCGAAACACAATACACGCCCCACAGCCCTGCGCCACCCGCAGCGCCACAAGGTGTGCCCGCCTCGCTCACGGAAGATGCGTTCCTGGGCGGCAAATTGCGTGTGTTGCAGCCTGAAAAGGGCTACCGCGCTGGCATTGATGCGGTTTTTCTGGGGGCCACCATTCCCGCCAAAGAGGGTGAGACGGTGTTTGAAGCAGGCATTGGCGTGGGTGTTGCCTCGCTTTGCCTGTTGTCGCGCTGCCGCAATATTCACGTAACGGGAATTGAAATCACCGCGCGTTACGCCATGATGTGCGAGGAAAATGCCAAGCGCAACGGTTTTGCCGACAACATCCGCGTCATCCACGCCGATGTGAAAGAGGCGATGCGCCGCGATTTGTCCAGCATGCCGGAACACGGCACCTTCGCCCATGCCTTTGCCAATCCCCCCTATTTTGAAGAGGGCAAGGTTACGGCATCGCCTTCCCTGTTGAAAGCCCAGGCCCACGCCTTTGGCCCTGATGATCTTGAGCTGTGGATCAAGGTCATGCATGCAATGGTCGGTCTGCGCGGCACTGTCACCTTGGTGCACCGGGCCGATGCGCTGGGAAAAATCCTCACGGCCATGGAAGCAAAATTCGGCGACATTCGCGTGGCTCCTTTATATGCGCGCGAAGGCACGGCTGCGAGCCGGGTGATTGTGCAAGGCGTGCGCGGCTCAAAAGCCCCGATGCAATTGCTGCCTGGATTGATTCTGCACGGCGAAGGCAACGCGTTCACCCCGGATGCGGATGCCGTGCTGCGCGATGGGGCTGCCTGGCGGTTGCGGTGATGAAGACATAGTTTGCCTGAAAAAAACCCTTTGTTTAAACCGTTGGCATGATTGACAACAGCAAAGCTCCATGACAATATACTTTCATGAAAGCCGAACTCTTGTTCCGCTCGAAGGACGCCTTGTCTGACGGCGCCATTGTCGAAATGGTGATTTGGCAGGTGCCGGAACCGAAAGTGGGATCTGCTCACCTGTACAAATACCGCCTGTTTTACGGCGAAGCCGGAGTGCGGGTTATTGGTTTCGACAACGAGCGCGGCAAGGTGACCATCGCCACTTGAATGGTTTAGAAAGCCCCTATCGCTTCACTGATGTGGATCATTTGGTGGATGACTTCCTCGAAGCAGTGCGCAAATGGAGAGAGCAGAAATGAAGGAAGCGATTATTCGCATTGTTTCAGGTGATGATGTCATTTTGGCTGACTCCGCACAGCGTTTCAAAAAAGCCTGGAAAAGCGGAAAGCCCGGCCCTGCTGTTTTTACCTTCAGCTCTCCCGCACAGTTGTTTTCTGTGATTAGCCCCAAACGTTGGGAATTGATCGAACGCCTGCAACAGCTCGGTCCCAGCACCATACGCGGCCTTGCCCGCGCGTTGGAGCGTGACGTGAAACGCGTGCATGATGATGTGATGGCCATGATTGAATGGGGAATAGTCGCGCGTGACACAAACGGACACGTGCTGGTGCCGTTTGATGTCATTCATGCGGCGTTTGATTTGAAGGCGGCTGCGTGATTGTTAAACCAGCCACAAGCGCCCATAGGGAGCCACTGGCACCGCATCGCCGTGCGGCGTGATGGTTCCTCCTCCGAGCACGTCGTGAAATTGGGTTATGCCAAGGTTTCGCAATTGGACTGCTGAAACGCTCGTCCACTCCTCAGTGAAATTGAATATTCCCATCAACGTTCCCTCATCGGCCAGCCGCGCGAAGGCGAAGATTTTGGCGTTGCCCGTATCAATGACGCGGGTAGGCACTTGCGAAGCGAGATTGGATGAGGCTTTGCGGCGCGCCAGAATGTGTTTGACGCCTGCCAGCAATTCCGCTGCTGCACCCTTGCCACTTTCGGCTTTTTTCACGGCCTCCCAATCCATCATCGGGCGGTGGAGCCAGCGGTTGTCGTGGGCGTGTTCGGGCACGTCGTCAAATCTGTAGTCATTCGGCAGACCCACTTCGTCACCCATATAGAGCAACGGCAGACCGCCGAATGAGCACATCAGCGCATAGCCCATGAGCATGCGCTGAACGGCGAGTTTGGCCTCCTCGTCGTTATTGGATTCAAGTGCGGCCTCAAGGCCCGCAAGCGAGGCGAAGCTGCCGGAATTGCGGCGGTCGCCTGTGATTTCGTTTTCCTGAAATATGCCGCCACGGGCAAATGTGCCTTTGAAGGCGCCGCTGTAGAAGTCAGACAGGAAGCGGCGGTGGCCGGGCCCCGAGAGGCCGGGAATGGCTTCGGCGTCTTCTTCGGTAATGGCCCAGCCAATGTCATCATGACAACGAATGTAAGTGGCCCAGCAGGCGTTGCGAAAACTTTCCGGAAAATGTTTTTGCAGGGTACGCGTCATCAAGGTGGTGTCGCGCGTGGCCAAGGAAGACCAATATTGCACCATGAGATTGTTGTGATAGGCGAGGTTTGCCTCGCGCCCGGCATGGCGGCCCTGCCCCAGATAAGGCACCAGATCACGCGGTGCGACAATGGCCTCAGCCTTGTGAATGACGGCGGGGGCGGCGATGCGGGTGGCGGCGCGCAAGGCCTGCAGAATGTCATGCACCTCCGGCTGGTTCTGGCAATTGGTGCCAATACGTTTCCACATGAAGGCCACGGCATCGAGCCGCATGACTTCCGCACCCTTGTTGGCAAGGTTGAGGATGACGTCAACAATATCAAGGAACACATCAGGATTTGACCAGTTCAAATCCCATTGGTGTTCGTTGAAGGTTGTCCACACCCATTTCTTGATTTCGGGATAATGCGTGAAGCTGCCCGGTGCATCATTGGGGAAAATTTCGACAAGGGTTTTTTCATATTGCTTCGGAACCGCGTCGGTATCGAACATCCAGTAATAATTCTGGTATGTCGTGTCGCCCTTCCTGGCTTTTTCGGCCCAGGCGTGTTCCTTGGCGGTGTGGTTGAGCACAAGGTCGATGCACACACTCATGCCCCGGGCGCGAAGGGCGGCTGTGACTTTTTCGAAATCCGCCAAGGTGCCCAGGCGCGGGTCGATGGCACCGTAGTCCATCACTGAATAGCCGCCATCGTTGGGACCGGGGCGGGGTTTCAGGCAGGGCATGAAGTGGACATAGGTCACGCCAAGGGATTCGAGATAATCGAGGTGGTCGAGAACGCCCAAGAGGTTTCCGGCAAAACGATCAACGTAAAACACGTAGCCCACCATGTTCTCTGACAGAAACCAGTCGGGGCTGATATCACGGGCGAGATCGAGGCCTTTCAGGACGGTGGGGCGTTGCTGCCAGCGGTGGAGTAAAAGCGCTTTCAAACGGGCTTCGATTTCGGGTCTTACGCCGTAGAGTGCGCGGAATGACGAAAGCAAGTCCCGTTCGCTGCGCTTCCAGCGCAAATCGAACAAGGTTTGGTCCGTTTGCTTTTCCATAGCGCTTTGAAAGCATGGTTTTCGAGACTTGGCAATGGTGGTGGTGTGCGGTGCGGGGTGGGGTGGGGTGGTGGCAAGCGAGTTGCGTCTCCGCTTGCGCTCTTAGCAACAAACCCCCATATCCCCGCTCATGCTAAAACGCTTCCTCCGCAAAATCACTTTTCGTAAATCTCCTGCTCTCATCCACGTCGTCCGCCTTGAAGGTACCTTGGCGGCTGGAAAATCCATGCGGGGTGGAAATCTCAATTTGCGTGCAGTCGAGCCTGCTTTGCAGAAAGCCTTTCGCAAAGGTGTTGCCGCAGTCGCCGTGGAAATCAACTCTCCCGGTGGTTCACCGGTGCAGTCGGCACTTATTTCAGATCGTATTCAGTCGCTATCAAAACAATTCAAGGTGCCGGTTTACGTATTTTGTGAGGATGTTGCAGCATCCGGCGGCTACTGGCTGGCCTGTGCCGGAGACGAGATTTATGCCGATGAGAATTCGATTATCGGCTCTATTGGTGTGATTTCAATGGGTTTTGGCTTTCCGAAACTTCTTCAAAAACTTGGTGTCGAGTCGCGCATATATACCGCTGGTGAAAGCAAGAGCACCAATAACCCGTTCAAAACGGAGAAGCCAGAGGATGTGGCGAAACTCAAATCCATCCTGGGTGAGATGCATGAGAGCTTCAAGTCGATGGTTCGGTCGCGTCGTGGCGACAAGTTGAAGCGCGCGGACAAGGAGCTTTTCACGGGTGCGTTCTGGACCGGAAAGACGGCGCTCACCCTTGGCTTGATTGACGGTATTGGCCATATGGAGGCCACAATGAAGCGGAAATTTGGGGATAAGGCAGTCTTGAAAGCGATCCCCATCACATCCGGCGGAATCTTGCGACGGATTGGACTGGTCAATACGTCTGATATAGGTGGGCAAATGCTGGATGCGCTGGAACACCGTGCCTTGTGGCAGCGTTTCGGCTTGTGATAGACTAAACGAATTGAGGAGAAGGCCATGGCATTTTTCAGGCGCATGATGACGGCGGGTGCAACGTTGCTGATTGGCTATGCTGTCAAAAAGCTGATGACGCGCGTTGAGGCGCAAGCCGATGCCATGCGGACGCAGGCCGAGGATAATCGTGACCCGAAAGAGTTCAAGCAGCTGAAACAGGACCCCAAGACGGGTGAATACTACGCCGAGGATTGAGGGCGATGACATCGCACAAGCAGACAGACGCGTGGATTGACAGCGTTTACCGGGCACCCGACCGCGAAGCATTGAAGGCGACCTATAACCAGTGGGCGGCGAGCTATGACGCCGACATGGTGAACACGGGCTACATGCACTACGCTGTACTCGGAGGCTTGGTCTGTCGGCATGTGGCGCGCAAGGATGCCACCATTCTGGATGCTGGCGTGGGCACGGGTGGTCTGGGCGCTCTGATGAACCTGCTGGGCTACAACAATCTCTCTGGCCTTGATATGTCTGAGGGCATGCTGGCGAAGGCCGCCGCCAAAAAATGCTATTCGGATTTGCGGATTGGCGTGCTGGGTGAAAAGCTCGATTACGTGGACCGCAGTTTTGACGCCATCGTCTCCACGGGCACTTTCACCGAGGGCCATGCGCCCGCATCCGCCTTTGATGAATTGGTGCGGCTGCTGGAAACCGGCGGCGTGATGATGTTCACCATGGCGGGCATGGTGTGGGACGAGAAGGGTTTCAAAGCCAAGCTGGAGGGGTTTGTGTCGGCTGGGGTTTTGAAACTGGTTGAGGTGACACAGCCCTATCAACCCATGCCCTATTCACCAGCGGAGTCGCATATCACCACAAGGGCGTATGTGTACCGGAAGGTCCCTTGACCCCCCGCCCCACGGGCTTTAGACCTCGCAAACCATGGCTCTATCACCCACAACCTCCTTCCAAGACCTGATCCTGACGCTGCATAACTACTGGGCGGACAAGGGTTGTGTCATCTTGCAGCCTTATGACATGGAGGTGGGGGCTGGCACATTTCACCCCGCCACCACATTGCGCTCGGTTGGCACGCGGCCTTGGGCAGCAGCTTATGTGCAGCCGTCGCGCCGCCCGAAGGATGGGCGCTATGGTGAGAATCCCAATCGCTTGCAGCATTATTACCAGTATCAAGTCATCATCAAACCTAGCCCTCCGGATTTGCAGGAGCTGTATCTGGGTTCGCTGGCTGCCATCGGGCTTGACCCAACGCTGCACGACATTCGCTTTGTTGAAGACGACTGGGAAAGCCCCACACTCGGCGCCTGGGGGTTGGGTTGGGAGGTGTGGTGCGATGGCATGGAAGTGTCGCAGTTTACTTATTTTCAACAGGTCGGCGGTTTGGATTGTTCGCCGGTCTCCGGTGAGTTGACCTATGGCCTCGAACGCTTGGCCATGTATGTGCAGAACGTCGATAACGTCTATGACCTGAATTTCAATGGCCGCGCTGAAGGCGAAGGCCGCATTTCATATGGCGATGTATTCCTGCAAGCCGAACAGGAGTTTTCGCACTATAATTTTGAAGACGCCGACACCAATATCCTGTTGCGCCACTTCAATGATGCCGAACAAGAGTGCAAAGTGCTGATCGACAAGAGCCTGCATGGCACATATACTTTGGCGCTTCCGGCCTATGACAAATGCATCAAGGCCTCGCACCTGTTCAACTTGCTGGATGCACGCGGTGTGATCTCCGTGTCGGAGCGGCAAAATTACATCTTTCGCGTCCGCGACCTCGCGAAGGGTTGCTGTGAGGCGTGGTCGAAATCAACTGGAGGACGTGTCTGATGTCGAGCCCAACCATTGCGAAAAGACTGCCGATCCCCGTCGATGTTGAAGCCGGCAAGGACTATCTTTGGTGCGCCTGTGGTGAGTCAAAAAACCAGCCCTTCTGCGATGGCAGCCACAAAGGCACAGAATTTACACCCCTGAAGTGGACGGCAACCGAAACGGAAAAAACCTTTTTCTGCGCCTGCAAACACACCGCCAACCCACCCTTCTGCGACGGAACCCATGGCACGCTGTAATGTCTGAACTTCTGCTCGAACTGTTCTCCGAAGAAATCCCCGCCCGCTTGCAAACCAAGGCGGCGGAGGATTTGAAATCGCTTGTCACCAATGGTCTGGTGGATGCGGGGTTGCTGTATGAAGGTGCGCAGGTTCATGCCACGCCGCGCCGCTTGGTGTTGTCGGTTGAGGGTTTGAATGCACGCGCGGCGGATACGCGGGAGGAACGCAAAGGCCCGAAGGTGGATGCACCTCAGGCCGCCATTGATGGTTTTCTGCGTGCGACGGGTTTGACGTTGGAGCAGTTGACGAAGCAGGACGACAAGAAAGGGGCCTTCTATGTTGCGGTGATCAACAAAGATGGCCGTGCGGCTGTTGATGTGATTGCGGCGCTGGTGCCTGAGGTGATCCGCAAATTCCCCTGGGGCAAGCCCATGCGCTGGGGGTCTGGATCACTCAAATGGGTGCGGCCGTTGCAGAGCATTCTCTGCACGTTCGATGGTGAGGTCGTGCCATTTGAGGTGGACGGGATTGCATCCGGCAATACCACAAAGGGCCATCGCTTCCTGTCACCCGGCGTGATCACATGTCACCGTTTTGAAGACTACGCACTGGCACTGCACCGGGCGCACGTCATTGTCGATGCATCAGCCCGTGCCGAACATATCCGCGCTGATGCAAAGGCCTTGGCTTTTGCGCAAGGGCTGGAGATGATTGAGGATGAGGCTTTGCTGCGTGAAGTGGCGGGCCTGGTGGAATGGCCTGTGGTGTTGATGGGCGAGTTTGATGCGGCGTATTTAAGTGTGCCGCCAGAGGTGATCATCACCACAATCAAGAACAACCAGAAATGTTTTTGCCTGCGAACCATGGCGCATCCTTCGAGGCCCGCGATAGGGCGGGCACCTCAGGATGAGGGGGTTGCTGGAGCTGAGGGGAGCCCTCATGCTGAGGTGCCCGCTCTATCGCGGGCCTCGAAGCACGAGGGGGTTGGGGAAAGCCCTCATGCTGAGGTGCCCGCCCTATCGCGGGCCTCGAAGCACGAGGGCGCTCTCTCCAACAAATATCTGATGGTCGCCAATATAATCCCCCGTGATGGTGGAGCCGAAATCATTCGCGGCAACAACAAGGTAATCGCAGCGCGGCTGTCCGATGCCAAGTTCTTCTGGGATCAGGACCGCAAAACCCGGCTTGAAGACATGCTGCCCAAGCTGAACGCGATTACCTTCCACGCCAAGCTGGGGACACAAGGCGAACGCGTCAAACGCATCGAAACGCTGGCGGGAGAAATCGCCAAGACTATTGGCGCTGATGTGGAGAAAGCGAAGCTTGCGGCACGTCTGGCCAAAGCCGATCTGGTGTCCGGCATGGTCGGAGAGTTTCCTGAACTTGAGGGTTTGATGGGACGTTACTACGCGCTGGCTCAGGGCCATGATGCGGAAGTGGCCGATGCCATTCGCGATCACTACAAGCCGAAGGGTCCCAGTGACTCCATTCCGGTGTCGAAGGTTGGGCAGGCTGTGGCGCTGGCGGAAAAATTCGATACCCTTTTTGGTTTTTGGTGGATCAATGACAAACCAACTGGATCAAAAGATCCTTTTGCACTCAGACGATCAGCGCTTGGAGTAATCAGGACTATCTTGGAAAGACAACTTCGACTGCCATTAATTTTTGCGATATCTGAATCCGCAAGAAGTTTCGTTAAACATTTGGCTCAAGAATCTATCGATCAAATTTTCCTCGAAGCAAAAACTGTTGAAGAACTTGGTTATGATCGACCTAACGTCAGGCCTAAGATTGACGATCTGAAAGGCCAACAAAGTGGTGAAGTTGCAAACTACGCAGTGGACGCCCTCAAGGACCTCATCAGCTTCTTCGCCGACCGCTTGAAAGTCTACCTAAAAGACCAAGGCGCACGTCATGATCTCATCGACGCTGTGTTTGCCCTTGGTGGGCAGGATGATCTTTTGATGATTGTGCGTCGGGTTGAGGCACTCTCGAAATTCCTTGAAACCGATGATGGCAAGAACCTTCTCGCGGGTGTGAAACGCGCCACCAACATTGTGAAGGCGGAAGAGAAAAAAGACGGCAAGGCGATTTCGGGCAAGGTGGACCAGTCCATTCTCGTCAAGGGCGAGGAAAAGGATTTGCACCGGGCAGTGGAAGCGGCTTCTGCTCTCGCCCACAAGGCGCTGGCGGAGGAAGACTTTGAGGCGACCATGCGGGCGATTGCGAAATTGCGCGGACCAGTCGATGCCTTCCTCGACAATGTGACTGTCAACGATCCCAACCGCGACTACCGCGAAAACCGCCTGCGCCTCTTGAACCGCATTCGCGAAGCAGTGGCCGAAGTTGCGGATTTTTCGAAAATTGAGGGGTAGGCATTCTTTCTTCCCTGTCCGCCGTAGCCCTTGCGAAGGCGGATGGGGAAGTACGGCGCAGCCGGGATGGGGTGGCTGGACTGGCACGACTTTGACTCGCAGACACACCCCCTCCCCCCTTCGGGGTACTCCCCCGGCGAAGACGCCGAGGAAGAAAAGGTGATGACCTATCTCAGCCTCTTTGCCATCGCCTTTCTTGCGGCAACCATTTTGCCTGTACAATCCGAAGCCGTGCTTGCGGGTCTGCTTGCCCTTTCGGAAAAACCGTGGTGGGCTTTGCTTGCGGTTGCCACCTTTGGCAATACGCTCGGAGCCGTCGTCAACTGGGCCATGGGTTCATACATTGAGCGGTTTCAGCACCGCCGCTGGTTTCCCGCATCACCGGCACAGCTTGAGAAAGCCAAACATTACTACACCCGCTATGGCCGCTGGTGCTTGTTGTTTTCGTGGTTGCCCATTGTGGGCGATGCCTTCACGGTGATTGCCGGTGTGTTGAAAGAACGGCTTTGGCTTTTTGTCGTGATTGTGGGTGCTGGAAAACTGGCACGTTATCTTGTGGTGGCACTCGCTGTCACCAGCTCTGCGGTAATCGGCAAATGATCCGATGCCTTGCGTGACAGGGGAGTTGAATGCACGGCGATGTCTCTCAGCAGCTTTCGCGGATGGCACAGAATGCGGTCCAGCGCCAGAAGCGGATAGCGCGACGGATAGCTCGGCACGAAATATTCGAAGTTTCCGAAGATCGGTTGCAAACCCGAAATGCCTGAGCGTTTGCCGATGCGCCACTCGTTTAAATCGCCCATCAGCAACACAGTGCGGTCGCCTGCGTCCTGCGCTGCCTGCAACACGGCATCGACCTGCTGGGCGCGCGAGCGTTTCAGCAAGCCAAAATGCGTGGCGATGACGCGAAGGTGCAGGGACTTTGACTCCATGTCCACCACCAATGCACCACGCGGCTCAACGCCTGGCAAAAGCAGTTGGTGGGTGTGATGAACCAAAGCTTCCCGCACCAGCACCACATTGCCATGCCAGCCGTGGTTCTTGACGGCCCCTGGTACCGGAACCGGCACAAGACCCAGACGATCATGCAACTGGGCAAGGTTCAACAGGCCTTCGCGTTCGCCAAAGCGCAGGTCAGCTTCCTGCAAGGCCACCACATCGGCGTCAATTTCCGCCAGCACGTCGATAATGCGCTGCGGGTCCCGGCGGCGGTCGGTGCCCACACATTTGTGGATGTTGTAGGAGGCCACGCGGATCACAACAGCCACTCCACAGGTAACCAGCTGATCGCCCAGGCGACAATGCGTTGTTGCGCGGTAGAGCCTGGTTCGTGTCTGTAAACAGTGCCATCTGTATCACGCCAGCGCAGGCGATTGCCCTGTTCCAGAAAGGGCAAATAGGTTTGACCTTTCACCAGTTGATCCATCTGGCGGGAAATTTTTCCGCCCAGTCTGGCGCTGTCAATCATCAGCCCCATCTCGCAATTCAGATAGATTGAGCGCGGATCGAAATTCAGTGACCCGATGAAGACGCGGCGTTCATCGAGCACAAACATTTTCGCATGCAGGCTTGAATTTGATGCACCAAAGCGGGGAATTTTCTTTTTCCCTCCATGTTTGACAGGCACGGCTTCACGCAGCCGCCGCATTTCGAACAATTGGACACCATCGCGGAGAAGTCGTTTGCGGTAACGCGCATAGCCTGCATGAACCGGCACAACATCATTGGAAGACAGTGAATTGGTCAGCACACGGACGGTTTTTCCGGACCTCACCGTGCGGCTGAGATAGACCGAGCCAATGTGGCCCGGCACGAAATAAGCAGTTGCCACATTGATGCTGTGCTCCACAGCGCCCAGCTTTTTTTCGAGACTTGTAAACAGCAGTTTGCGTTTTGGAATATCGCCCTGCCCTTTGGCCGGATCATCAACAACCAGTTCCACCGGCACCCACTCAAATTCCACCTGGCCTCCCGATGCAGCCAAGGGGGTGTTGGACACGTGCTGGACATAACGCAATGCGTTTTCAGACGTCAGCAATTCACTGAAACCTTTTTGGAGATGGTCCAGCGTGGTTTTCCCGCTGACTTTCAACACGTGGTCCAACGGGTAAGCTGATGTGCTGTTCCAGTATTCATCAAAGGATTTTGATATTTGCGGAACAACAGCACCAACGGTGAGCACATCCATATCGGCAAATTCGAAGTCGGCATGGGCATTGAAATATTCATCGCCAATGTTGCGCCCGCCGATGATGCTGGCAACACCGTCCACAGTCAGTGACTTGTTGTGCATGCGGCGGTTGACACGGCGAAAATCGAACAGGTAATTCGGCGTCCTCGGTTTTCGCAACATGAACGGGTTGAACAGGCGCACTTCAATGTTTGTATGGCTGTTCACGGCCAGCAGAATGTCATCTGTCCCCGCCGTGGTATTGTCATCCAGCAGCAAACGCACCCGCACGCCCCGGTCTGCTGCAGCCAGAACTTCCTGCAACAACAAATGCCCCGTGAGATCGGCGTTCCACATGTAATATTGCGCATCAATGCTGCTTTCCGCAAGCCGCAACAAGCCGCGCCGCGCTGCAAAGGCCTCCGCACCATCGTCGAGAATATGAATGCCGCTGTCGGTTGGGCGATGGCTGCCGATGTCGCCGAGTTTTTGCAGCAAGGTGCAATCCGGCTTTGGCGGCAGAGCCGTCGTCGCAATGCGGTTTACCTGTGACGGTGGCCGATACATGTAGCGCAGTGCTGCACAGAGCAGCAACGCAACAATGACCACCAACTGGATCAGTACAATCAGCAGCATTACAGCAACCCGAAACCGCTGCTGCGCTTATGGCAATTGATACACACCGGCACTGTCATAAAGTTCCAATGTAAGTTGCCCGTCGCGTTCATCCATGCGCTCAACGGCTGATGGCAGTTTGGCGCGGCCATCAATTGCCCCGGTGTCCATGTTGATCTGATACAGAAAGTCATCCGAGCAAGAACCACCATTGGCGCTCAACAGCCGGCCTTGGCTGAACAGCAGATTTGCGTCAGACACATTCAGCGGGCTCACCCATTTCAGGCTGCGGTCAGACTGGCTGAATTTCGCAATGAAGCCGTAGCGGCGTGGCTGTGCTGTGCAACGGTTGCTGCCATCAAAGGAGATATAAAAATCATCAGCATTGACGGCAGCCCCTGTGACTTCAATGCTGCTGTTGGCTTCGCCGGGATCAATGTTGAGTTTCTCTTTGGCCAGATCAAAACCATAGACGTCCCTGATGGACATGTCTGGCGCAATCACCGCTGCAATGATGGCCACAGTGCCGTCCCGCACGTCCGGCGCATTGCTGAGCAAAAAGTCCCCGCTGTTGGTGATGCGGCTCAGCATGTAGTAATTTCCGGTGTGATTGTTGATGTCGAGGCCCTTGGCTGCCATGGCACCGGTCAGGCCCTGCACCAGAGCAGAAGGCAAAAACGCGCAGCGGTCAAGGTAGTCCAATCGGCAGTTTGTGATTTTTTCCGGTGAAAACGTCGTGTCCGGGCGCGTGCCAAGCAACGCGTCGATGCTGGGCGCTGTTGCAATCTGTTGTATTTTCACACTGCGGTTTTTGTTGCCCCGGTTAACCAAGGGCGTTTTCAAATCAATTGTGGGCGTACCCAGCAGCGCATAAATTGTGTCTCCATTGTTGGCAGCCATCGCGAGATCGAAGTAAGAGTTCAATGACCAATTGCTTGAGCCCTCGACCTTCGGTTTTTTCTTCGTTCCAGTCAACGGTTCCCCGGGTGTGTTGAGCGCCTCACGCTGGATGCCCTGTTTTTCCGGTGCTGATGAATCTGGCGTTTCAGGAAGTTTCAAACTTTCAAGAATGGGATTTGCGTCACCTTCGATTTCCGGTTTTTTCTGGATTTTCAAACTGTCGAGCAAATCTGAATTGATTTTCCGCTTGATCTCGTCTTTCCGGTCCTCGGCCAAAGCCACGAAAACCGGGCTGTCGCCGTGGGCGGCTATGAAGGCATCCAACACGGCAGCATTGCCCGTGTCCCTGACGGCGTTCCATTCGAGGGAAATGTTGGTATCTGCTGGCGGTTCAGGGCGCGACTGTTTCTGGGACGATGTATCGGGTGCAACCAGATAGACTTCGCTGCGCAGACTTGAATTATGCCATGGCTCTTGGCTTTCTTTGGTGGTCTCGAACACGTCGGCTTTCACCCGTGTCATCAGTTGCTGGATTTCAAGGCCTGGCGTTGAGATGTTTTTGAGAAGTGCCGTGGTGAAGGGACTGTTCCGCCCGTCACCATCTGCCGCGACGTCGCCTGGTGCCGTTGCAAATCCAATCAGCATGCCGCCACCGGCAATTGCTGGCACGGCCAGTCCTTGTTGCACGGCCGTGGACCGGGTCTTGCCAAGCGAGCGGGCAAAACTGCGCGACAATGGATTGTCACGACACGCATCTAACAAGGCAATTGCCGTCTTGCCGGATCCCGACATGGAGCGCAGCACGGTTTCAGCATCAATGGCTTCAAATTGCAGTGACGATTCGCGATCAAGTTTCGCGTTGGTCGGAACCAGAAAATTCCGGCCATTCACTTGAAGTCCATGTCCCGCATAGAAAAACAACGTCACATCAGCATCGCGCACCGCATCTTCAAACTCGCCAATTTTCGCACCCATGGCCGCATAGTCAAGGTCGGTTCCGCCAATGACCGTAAAGCCCATTTTTTGCAAGGCTGCCGACATGTCGCTGGCGTCATTGGGCGGGTTTGGCAGTTTGTTGGCATTGACATAAGCGCCGTTGCCGATGACGAGGGCTACCTTGCCTGCGGCCAAGGCTGATATCGAAGTGATGACCAGCAAAACCACCGCCGCAAACATCGAAAAAAACCGCATTCAAACACTCCCGACACTGACCCGCGTGACGCTATCATATCAAAAGCAGGAGCGCAAAGCGGGCGAAAACGCTGTTGTCCGCTATGCTGGCGCGCCCACCTGATTCATCGGTGCGGCTTTGGCGAAGGCTTCATGCGCGTCGAGCTTCGTCATGATGCGGTCGATATGAGGGGTATCGGCGACTTCGATTTTGAATATGCGCATGACAACAATGATGCTGGCAAGACAGATGTCCGCCATTGTGATGCTGTCGCCATGGCAATACATGCCTGTCGCCTTTTCGGTCGCAAGACGCTGCTCAAAGGCAAGCAGGCCCGTGCGGAACCAGTTGATCTGCCAGGCTTTGAATGCGGCATCATCCATAAAGCCGCCGCCCACCAGATATTTCTTGATGCGCCCGGTGACCAATGGATGCGTATCGGCAACCAGCATGGCCACGAGCGAACGCACACGGGCCCGCCCATGCACATCTTTTGGCAAAAGCGGACTTGCAGGATGCGACTCCTCGAGAAATTCGAGAATGGCTTGCGATTGCGTGATGGGTGCAGAGCCATTTTCAATCAGCGCCGGAATGGCACCCATCGGATTGACCGCAAGAAAATCCGGCTTCAGGTTTTCACCTGCGTCAAGATTGATGATATGTTCCTGTGCGATGATACCCTTCAGATTGAGCGCCACCCGCACCCGGTAAGTTGCAGAGGTGCGCCAGAAAGCGAAAAGTTCATAGCGGGGTGATTGTGTCATCGGCATTTCCTGTTCTCAAAACAAAGCGGCTCCGGTCTTGCAACCGGAGTCCATTATAGCTGGTTTTGCGTTCAAGCGGCCTTTTTTTGTGCCATGTTCTGATAGATGGCGGTTCTCGACTGTTCAGCGCAACCCAACAAGGAGTCTTGATCATGCCCTATAGCCTCAACTTCCACCGCGTGCTGAAGGCCCCGCCATCCCGCGTCTACAAGGCATTCCTTGATCCGGCTGCCGCGTGCAAATGGCTGGCCCCGGCGGGCTTCACCTGCACCGTGCATCACATGGACCCGAAGGTTGGGGGCACATTCAAAATGTCATTTACGGAATTCGACTCCGGCCAATCGCATTCGTTCGGCGGCGAATATCTCGAACTCGTGCCAAATGAAAAACTGTATTACACCGATGTGTTTGACGATCCCACTTTGAAGGCGGACATCAAGGTTCTGGTGATTTTGAAGAAGGTATCCAGCGGCACGGATATGTCGATCACCCAATCGGGGCTGCCCGATATCATTCCCGCAGAAATGTGCCATCTGGGCTGGCAGGACTCACTGAAGCAACTGGCCCAGTTTGTGGAGTTGGGGGACAAGCCCACGGGATAAGATCAAACGTCTCCCTGCGCCTTGTGCGGAGGGCTTCCCAAATGGCCAAGTTAAGGACCTCATCAGCCCTTCGGGCAGCTTCTCCAAAGGAGAAGCGACTGGATTGAAGACATCCTCCGGTATCAGGCATTTGGGGAGGTCACAGACCAAGTCGCTTCTCCTTTGGAGAAGCTGCCCAAAGGGCTGATGAGGTGCCTGCAGCCTCACCCGAAGGTGATGGCTTTGAACTTCCGTGTCTGTTCGGTGAGGGCCACTTCCGTTGGCAAGCGCTCCATGGAAGACGCACCATAAAAGCCGTGGCAATTTTTTGTGTTTTTCAGAATGAAACTGGCATCCTCAGGCGATGACACGGGACCACCATGCACCAGCACAATGGCGTCCTTGTTCACCCGCAACGCCGCCTCTGACCACGCATCAACAATGGCCGGACAATCATCCAGTTTCAGTGACGTCTTCGAACCAATGGAACCACCTGTGGTGAGACCCAGATGACAGACGACAATGTCCGCCCCCGCCTTGGCCATGGCGGCGGCTTCATCGCTGTTGAACACGTAAGGTGTGGTCAGCATGTCCTTCGCATGCGCCAACGCCACAAGATCAACCTCCTGCGCATAGGACATTCCGGTTTCCTCAAGGTTCACCCGGAAGCTGCCGTCGATGAGGCCGACTGTCGGAAAGTTTTGGATGCCTGAAAAACCGACGGCTTTTAGATCATCGAGAAATTTATCGAACATGCAGAAGGGATCAGTGCCGTTGACGCCCGCAAGCACAGGCGTGCGTTTGGTAACAGGCAAAACCTCTTTCGCCATGTCCATGACAATCTCGTTGGCATTGCCGTAAGCAAGTAGTCCGGCAAGGGATCCACGTCCCGCCATGCGGTAACGGCCTGAGTTATAGATGACGATCAGATCAATGCCGCCCTCTTCCTCGCACTTGGCAGAAAGACCAGTGCCCGCACCACCCCCCACAATGGGAATGCGGCGGCGTTTCATGTCCTGGAATTTTTCCATCAGGGCTGATCGTTCAAAGCGTGGCATTTACACTCTCCTTGCAGGGTTCGGGGCAATGCTGGCCAAGGCTGCGAGTGCTGCTTCCACAAACAGCGGGTCATTGATATTGGCTTTGACGCGGGCCACAACGCGGTGGCTGGTTTGCCGCACGGTTTTTTCAATCGCAGTGAACAAGGCCTCGTCGGCTTCGGAATCGTGGAAGGGCTTGCCCGCTGCATCAAGCAGCGACACGCCACCTTCCGGCAACAAAAACTGCACAGGCCCTTCCATCTGGTTGAGACGCGCCGCAATCCACTGCCCCATGGCGCGGTTCTCGTCACGCGTGGTGCGCATCAGTGTGACATTCGGATTGTGGATCACAAATTTTCGCGATGAAAATTTCTCCGGCACAGTTGCGCGTGGTCCGAAATTGACCATGTCGAGCGCACCCACTGACCCCACATAGGGAATACCAGTGCGAATGATTGCACCAAAGCGGTCCGCATCAGCCGGAAACACACCGCCCACCAGCATATCAGCCACTTCCGTTGTGGTGACATCCATCACGGCGTTGACGAGACCGGAGTCGACAAGCTTCTCCATCGAACGCCCGCCTGTGCCTGTCGCATGGAAAATCAGGCAGTCGTAATCAGCTTCAAGTTTTTTCTGGATCGCCTGAATGCAAGGCGTGGTGACGCCAAACATTGTCAGCCCCACGGCGGGTCTTGCATTCTGGCGTCTGGCGTCGCGTGTCGCCGCATCGGGCATGCCTGCAATCATGCCGGCCATTGCATGTGCCGCGTTCGACAACACCTGTTCGGTGATCGGGTTGATGCCTTGAACGTCAGCCACCGAGTACATCATCATGATATCAGACGGCCCGACGTAGTGACCCACATCCCCTGACGCCACGGTGGACACCATGACCTTGGGAATGCCAACAGGCAAAGTCCGCATGCCCGCAGTGGCCAGAAACGTGCCGCCAGAACCACCCGCAGAGATAATGCCGCCAATGCCGCTTTCCCGTTCAATCCAGCGGGCAAAGGCGTCTGCCATGGCAGCAACGGATTGGCCACGGTCACCGCTGAAAACGGCAGACGTTCCACCACCGTGCATCGACGCGATCTGCAAGGGGCTGACATCGGCCATGGACGGTTGGCCTGACGTTGAGAGATCAACCGTCTTTGTGGCAATGCCAAGCCCGTGCAATGTGTCACGGATGAAGCGCAACTCTTCGCCCTTGGTGTCATAGGTGCCTGCAACCAGGGCCGTGCGGCCAAAGCGTTCAGCAAGCGGAATGGTCATCTCAATCTGGAAACTCAGGCCGCCATCATCCGGTTCACTTCGTTGACCAGATCGCGCAGGTGAAACGGCTTCGACAATACCTTGGCATCTTTCGGCGCACGTGAATCAGGGTTCAGGGCCACAGCCGCAAAACCCGTGATGAACATGATCTTCAATCCGGGATCCAGTTCAGCCGCCCGTCTGGCGAGTTCAATGCCATCCATTTCCGGCATCACGATGTCAGTGAGCAGCAGGTCAAAATTTTCCTGCTTGATTTCTTCGTAGGCACTGGCACCTTCGCCAAAAGCCTTGACCGCATGGCCGGCCTTTTCCAGCGCCTTCACCAGAAAGCGGCGCAAATCTTCATCGTCTTCAGCAAGCAGGATGCGGGCCATGGTTTGGGTCAATTCTTTACCTGTATCACTATGCGACAGTCACGGCTGCCAATCAATCACCGTCGTCCAGAGCAAGATACAGGCCAAGACGTAAACAGGGCATGAAGGCCGAGGCCAAGCGTGCGGCACATGCTTCGAGGCATCGCAAGTGGGCGATGCACCTCAGCATGAGGGGAGTGTGTGGTATTCTCAGCTTTCCCTCATGCTAAGGTGCCCGCCCTCTCGTGGGCCTCGAAGGGTGCGGGCCTCGAAGCACGCACTGTTCAAGCCAATGGACATGCAGCATTATCTTGGGCATAAATCATTCAGGAGCATCACTGTCAATTGACTGACCCGGCATCGAACAGTTTTGAAATTCTGGCCCCATCGCGCTGGCTGGCCCCCATGGTGTTCAATTCGCCCCACAGCGGTCACGGTCTGCCGCAGGATTTTCTTCAATTGAGCAGTCTCAGCGAACATCAATTGCGGTCGTCCGAAGACAGCCACGTGGACGAACTGTTCGCCGGTTGCCTCGACGCTGGTGCACCGTTGATGCGGGCTCTTCTGTCCCGCTCCTATCTTGATCTGAACCGCGAACCCTATGAACTGGACGCCCGCATGTTCCAGGGCCGTTTGCCGGCCTACGTCAATTGCGCGTCGCCCAGGGTGGCATCCGGTCTTGGAACCATTCCGCGTACAATCGGCGATGGCGTTTTGATTTACAAGGCACCACTGGACTTTGACGAAGCCGTCAGTCGAATCGAAACCGTCTATCGGCCCTATCACCGTGCCCTCAGCGCTTTGCTGGACGAAGCCTGGAAATCAACGGGTACTGCACTTTTGATCGACTGCCATTCCATGCCATCCAGCGCCGTCACCCATATGCGGCCTGCTCACAACCGCACCGTCGACATTGTTCTGGGTGACCGTTTTGGCAGTGCCTGCGAACCAGAGATCACTGCATTGATTGAAAGCCATATGCAGGCGGCAGGCCTGACGGTCAGCCGCAACAAGCCCTATTCCGGCGGCTTCTTCACCGAAAACCATGGCCGCCCCCGGCACGGCCGCCACGCCGTGCAGATCGAGGTCAACCGCGCACTTTATATGAATGAAAACAGCCATGAACAGGACGGAGGCTTTCCGGCATTGCAAGCCATGTTTGCCACGCTTGCACAACAGCTTGCGGAATGGCTCAAAATCCACAGCAGCATCGACAATGCCGGGCTTGCCAAGGCCGCAGAATAAAAAAAGGGCCGATGCACCAAGGTGATCGGCCCCAAGTCTAGGGAGGAAACGCCCTAAAAGGGCAGTGAGGAAGAACCGAAGTCCTCAAGCTCACGAGATTGATTTGGCACTGCACTCATGTTGTTTCAAGCCCCATTTTTGACCGCCTGATCAAGAAAGACATGTGAAAGTGCACAACTGCACACTCAAAAACCATGTAACATGCTGAAATAATTACAATAAACTCCATGAACCACGTGCAAATCCACCGCTATGCAAATTCTGCATGGGTTACTGACAATGTTGCAGTGCAATATGTGATCCACATAACGGACATGGCAATGTCCCGCACAACACAGGCTTGGCGCAGCTTGCATGAGGCGCTAAACCCTTGTGATGACACAACAACATGACTGGCACCACCTCACCCGCTTTGCCCTCACCCTTGCCGAAGCAGCGGGCAAAGCAATTTTGCCGCATTTCCGAAAAAACGCGGCAATCGACATAAAGCAGCATGAAACCTGGGACCCCGTCACCGAGGGCGACCGTGCCGGCGAACGCGCCATCCGCCAATTGATCGAAACTCACTATCCAACTCACGGCATTCTGGGCGAAGAATACGGAGCCAAACAAGGCTCCTCCGGCCTGACTTGGGTACTGGACCCTGTGGACGGCACCCGCGCCTTTGTCATCGGCCTCCCCACCTGGACCACCTTGATCGGCCTTTATGAAGACGGCGAACCAAGATTGGGCGTCGTCGCGCAACCCTTCATCGGAGACACCTTCTATGGCAACCCGGATGGTGCGTGGCTCGACCACCGTGGCCACACCGAACCCATCAAGGTCCGCGCAACAGTCCCCCTGTCAGACGCCGCATTGGGCACCACCACGCCACATCTTTACAAGGGCAAGGACCGTGACGGCTTCGAACGTTTGCGCCGCGCCGTAAAAGTCACCCGCTACGGCGGCGATGCCTATTTCTTCGCCTTGCTGGCCGCAGGTCATTTGGACATTGCCATGGATGCAGGCCTGCAAACCTACGACATCGCAGCCCTGATCCCGATCATCCGCGGGGCCGGTGGTATTGTGGGAAGCTGGGAAAACACTGACCCCACAAAAGGCGGCCACATTCTCACCGCCTCAAGCCAGGCGCTGTTTGAGGCAGCGCGCGAGAAGATGCAGGAAGGGACTGTTTGCTCTATCGCAAACTGTCCCTGATCTTGAAGTTCGGGGACAGCTTGCGAGAAAGAGCAAGCAGTCCCCAGTTGTTTTATCCCACACCCTAAATCCCCAGCGCCCGGATCAACCAGATCGACAGGCCGGATACCGTAGCCGACAACACCGTTCCCCACGTCAAATCAATCAACGCAATCTTGGTGGTAAATCCATTGACTGTGGCAAGGCTGGTCAAGTCGTAAGTCGCATAGGCCACGAAACCGAAAAACGCCCCATACATGAGCGCACGCCCGATGCCAGGCGATGCCAGATGCGGTGATACGATGAACACCATCAGTCCCAAGGCATAGATCGCATAAAATATGAAGGCGACCACAAAATTCGGGCGGTCCTTCAACAGGCTGCCCAACTCCGGCGCATAAATCCAGCGTCCAGCGGTGCTGAGCCAAGATGCATCAATGGCCAGAAAAACAACAAGCACGACCACATACTGCAAGATAGCTTGGCGCATGATCAATCCCTTTGTAGGGCTACGCGAAATTCATGTCAGGAGATCATGCCATCACGATCAATCGTCGCGGTACACACGTTCGCGCTTTTCGTGGCGCTCCTGTGCTTCAATCGACAAGGTGGCGATGGGGCGGGCGTCCAGCCGCTTCAGACTGATCGGATCACCTGTGTCCTCGCAATAGCCATAGGAGCCATCAGCGACACGTTTCAATGCTGAATCGATTTTCGAAATCAGCTTGCGTTGCCGGTCTCTGGTGCGAAGCTCAAGTGAACGATCAGTTTCTGACGACGCACGATCTGCCACATCCGGCAGAATATGGTTCTCTTCCTGGAGGTGCCCCAATGTCTCGCGGCTCTCCTTGATGATGTCCTCTTTCCAGAACATCAATTTGCGGCGGAAATATTCCACCTGCCGTTCATTCATGAACGGCTCGTTGTCGCCGGGCCGATAGTCTTCTTCCAACACAAGTGACATAGACGTCTCTCTCCATCCGTCGTTGCGCGGGCTTATAGCCGCGCAACTTACCCCCTGCAAGAGATGTTAATCCCTTGTAATTGCAGCATGATCAGCTTCCGTCTGCGATTGCTGTGAAAATCTGGCGCGGAATCAGCGCCGGATCGCCGTCTTCGTGGCCTCGTCAAAGCGGTCCCTGGCCTGCATCCACCAATAGCTGGCCTGCACCCCAAGCCGCCCCAATTGGCCATAGGCCCAGCGCGGCGCAAAGGCGGTGAAACGCCGATAGTCATCATGCCCCTGTGCAATGGCCCGCGCGATCAGCAAGCCCCCCATGGCCGTGGTATTAAGACCATGCCCGCCAAACGCCGTGGCAAACCATTGGCCCTCCTCATCGCGCCCGATCAACGGCATCTTGTGAAGAGCGTAACCCATCAGCCCGGACCAGGCATAATCAATGCGCGGCAATCCCAGTTGCGGAAACGTCGAGACCATGTCACCCCGCATCGCTTCAGCCAGTCGCTGTGGTTCCTGCACGCGCGTGGTAATCCGCCCACCCCATAAAATCCGGCCACCGTTTATCAGCCGATAGTAATCCCCCGCCCGACGGGTATCGCTAATCGCTTCAGATGTCCGGATGGCGTCCTGCTGCAAAGGCTCGGTCACCGCCACATAGGTCGAAACCGGCAAAATCGCACGGCCCGTTGGCGGGTGCAGTTTCCGGTCAAGTGCCGAGACGCAATGCACCACATGCCCTGCCCTCACTTCACCTGAAGCTGTGGTGACGACAAATCCCGAACCTGATTTCCGAACCTGTTGTGCAGCGCTGTTCTCGAAAACCTGGGCTCCGGTATGTTGGCACAGCCGCTGCAATAAAAGCGCGTATCGCAAGGGGTGAATATGAAACGCACGTGGAAAAGCTATGCTGTCGAAATAGCGGGCCGAATTCAGCAGCTTCCGCGTGTCCTCAACACCCGCAATTGCCACCACTTCTCCGAATTTCTGCGCCAACGCATCGGCATAGCCATGCAGCCCGCCAGCATCATTGTAGCGCACACAAAGCCGCGTGCCATATCCCGCAATGATCGACGCATCATGTTGTAAAATCGTGGCCCGCACATATTCCGTGCCTTCGCGCGAAAGCGTGTACAAATGTTGCGCGGCCTCCAGCCCCACATGATCAACAACATCATCAATGCCGAGCGCAAAGCCATTCGACACAAACCCGCCATTGCGCCCTGATGCGCCACAAGCCACACGTGAAGCTTCCAGCAGCACCACAGATTTTCCGGCCCGCGCCAATTCCAGTGCCGTTGTGAGGCCGGCAAATCCGCCACCCACAACACACACATCAACAGTGTGAACACCGCGCAGCACCGAAACTGCACCACGTTGCGCCGTAGCCTCATACCAGCTTGCCGGAAGGTTAATCATCTGCATCAAAATGGCTCCTCAAATTCGCTTCACACTTAACGCAAAATTAGCCCGATACGTGCAATTTGATCCAGTCTGTCATTTTCTAGGTAGTTCACATGCGTCTGGTTCCGGTTTTAGCACTCATGACATCAGCATTCGCCCTTGCCGCCTGTGCGGGGGGTGGTGGAGGTTTGAATGGCGGCGGCACCTTGTCGGCAGCAGGCATTGTCGCCAACAACGGAACCAGCGTCTGCGGCATCAACCAACCCGGCTGTATTCCAACACCAACGGGCGGCGGGGGCGGGGCAACGACACCTCCGCCCGTTACCGGCTCAGGTACAGGTGGAAATACCACCACCACCGACAACGGTAGCACAACAATCGCATTCGAAGGTGCAAACTTATTGGTTCCACCAAGCGGAAAGACTGCCAAAATTGAGTTGACGTCGTCGGTCGCGCCAACAGCAGCAGAAACAACAGCAAAAATTCTTTTAGGCACCAAGCCACCAGATCTTCGCATGGCAATCAACACAAATACCACGTCCAACGGCACTTGGGCCGTTCCCGTGAAAATGAAGGAATATATGGCAGGTTCAAACCGCAGGGATATATTCAATGGTGGTACAGCTAATGAAAATATTGGCTCAGGTTCGAACTATCGCGAATATCGCGCATTAAGTGCAGACCGGGATGAATTGCTGCAGGTTTGGGCATGGGACGAAAGCTATGCCGTTCAGTATCGCAATGCTTCAAGCGGCGGTGAAGCCAAACAACAAGCCTGGACCTTCGGCGGCAACGCAACAAAAAACATGCCAGTTGGTGGCAAAGCGAGCTACAAAGGCCGTTTTGCGGCAACCGCGAAAACCTGGAGCTGGATCGCTCCGCAAGGTTCAGTCGTCAGTCCAAATGGGCTATGGCAAATCCAGGGAAAAACCGAAATGGAAGCAGACTTTGGTTCAGCTAGCAGCGTAACGGGAACGCTGACGCCAGAGACGTGGACGAGCCTTGATGCCAATTTGAATGATTATTACACGTTCGACACAACAACGGGCAAAGGCTACTTGACAAGAACTGGCGCACCCGTTGACCCCGTGTCAGGCCCTGCATATCGCATTTATGATACAACTGTGGGGATTCAAGCAAAAATCGATGCACCCGTTGCAGGAGTCGCAAGTTCGACATACACAGGCGAAGCTAACTTGAGTGGCAACTTCTTGACGGGTAACAACCCGGTGTATGGAGGTTTCTTTGGCAACGCAGCCAAAGAAACGAGCGGCATTTTTGCAGCCTACGGTGTTACACCAGGTCCGACGGGCGGCATGGATGGCATTAACGACGACCGTCGAGGCTACATCAGCATGAGCGGCACATTCCATGGCTGCACACCCGCATGTCCTGCTCCTCCTCTTCTGCCCTGATGTATTCAATTCACTTTTTGCTTCAGCGCACAGCATTTTGTACGCTGACGCTTTTGTGTTGCGGACTGCAGCAAGCAATTGCAGCGCCAAATGAGCAACAGGTCGAGGCATATCAGGCTGCTGGCGAAACAGAACGCGTGCAGTTGCTCCTGCATCTTTCCAAATCTGGTCAGCACGGTGATGCTGGCGTGTTGTTGCAGAAATATCCGCTCACAGGGCCCCACGCCAAAAACCGTACGCTGTATATCCGTGGCCTCATATTGAAAGCCAATGGGGATTTGACGGGGGCAGCAAAACAATTCCGAACAGTCCTTGCCGATGATCCTAGCCTCACTTTGGTCCGTGCTGATCTTGCCCAGGTGTTGGTGGCGCTTGAAGAAGATGATAGCGCCAAGCATCAACTCAAACTTCTGGCCGCAGATGCACCCGATGAAGCCGCAGCAAGTGGTATCAGATCATTCATCGACCAAGTCGACAGCCGCAGTCCATTGAAAACCAGTGGCTATATATCTTTTGCGCCTTCCACCAATTTGAACAACGGTTCAAAACACACGACGGTCTATACTCCGTTTTTTGGCTCCACTGGCGATATCAACAAGGCCAATCAGGCCAGCAGTGGACTGGGTGTCGCGGGTGGCTTGAGTGCGGGTTATTCCAAGCGGTTGGGAAATGACTTCTCGTTTGTGGCCGCAGGCAGCGCTGATGCCCGGGTCTACGACGACCCTGATTTCAACAGCTACAGTTTGAGCCAATCTCTCGAACTTCGCCATCTCATCAAGCAGGGCTACGTCGGTTTTGGTGCTGTTTCAAGTCAGTCGCTTGCAGATGATAAACTTGGCTTTTCCTATTTGGCTTATGGTCCGCGGGTTTCCTTGTCGCTTCAGCTGACCGGCAAAGACAACCTATCATCCAGCGCCGTTTACGAATGGCGGAACAAACTCGAAAAGGGCAGCAAAGACGCCACAGCAATCATGTTGGATGGTTCATTCACCCACGGCTTCAATTCCAGCTTCAGTGCAACTGTGCTGGGCGGTTGGGACAAAATCGCCTCTGACGCCGCACAGGAATCCTATCGCACCATGTCAGGTGGCCTTTCGGTCTATAAGGAATTGACGCACGGCATCACCGCATCAGTCACAGGCCAAATTTTCGACACGAATTTTGTAGACTACAATCTTTTTTTCGCAACCCACCGCAAAGACACCAAGCTTATGGGCTCCATTTCGCTGACCAAACGTGACTTGAACCTGTTTGGCTTCGCTCCGTCGGTTTACTACAGCTACACCGAAAACCTGTCGAACATTGATCTTTACGACTACACCGCCCACGCCGTCGACTTCCGCCTCACCAAAGACTTCTGACCCCATTGCTCCCACGCATTCTGGCCGCTAAAGCAGCAGGCATGCGATTTTTATCTGGTCAGGACTTCCGAAAACTTGCCCGCAAGGCCGTCACTGTGTTTGGCATGTCGGGTGTTGGCAAGACCACGCTTGCGCGTTTGCTGATGGATGCCAACTGGTTTCAATATTCGGTCGATTACCGCATTGGCACCCGTTACATGGACGATCACATCGTCGACAATTTCAAACGCGAAGCCATGAAGAATCCCTTCCTCAGGGATTTGCTGCGCTCTGATTCAATTTACGTGCGCTCCAACATCACCTTCGACAATCTGGCCCCCCTCTCAACCTATCTCGGCAAACCCGGCAACACCGCAAAAGGCGGCATTTCGTTTGCCGAATACAAGCTGCGCCAGAGCCAGCACCGCGACGCTGAAAAACGCGCCCTTCAGGATGTGCCGGAATTCATTGACCGCGCATCCGGCATTTATAAATACGATCACTTCGTCTGCGATTCCGGTGGCAGCCTGTGCGAAGTTGTAAACCCCGATGACCTGAATGACCCGGTGTTGAAAGCCTTGGCCGACAACACCTTGATCCTCTACATTGAAGGTACACCGGAACACACCTCAATGCTGGTTGAGCGTTTCCGCAAGTACCCCAAGCCCATGTATTACGAGCCTGCTTTTCTCGACGCGAAATGGGCGGAATATAAATCGCTCAACAAAATTTCCGACGACAACGCTGTGGACCCCGACAGTTTTGCGGTGTGGGGTTTTGAGCAATTGCTGCATCACCGGGTTCCGCTTTACGCGAAGATCGCAAAAAACTTTGGCTACACGGTTCGCATGCGTGACATTCCCGATGTCAAGTCAGAGAACGATTTTATAACGCTTGTCTCAAACGCCATCGACCAGTCGCAAGTCTGAACACCATGCCCATCCGTATTCCCGATGAATTGCCCGCACGCCGCATTCTTGAAAAAGAAGGCGTGAACGTCATGAGCAAGGCCACGGCCGACCGTCAGGATATCCGGCCGCTGCGCCTGGGCCTCCTCAATTTGATGCCCAACAAAATAAAAACCGAAACGCAATTTGCAAGATTGATCGGGGCCTCGCCTTTGCAGGTTGAATTGTCACTGGTGCGCATTACCAATCACATGCCGAAAAACACCTCACAAGAACATATGCTGGCGTTTTATGATGCGTGGGAGGACGTGAAGGATCAGCATTTCGATGGCTTCATCATCACCGGGGCCCCCATTGAGCAGATGCCGTTTGAGGATGTGACATACTGGAAAGAAATGGCGGCGATTCTGGATTGGACGCAAACCCATGTGCATTCAACCATGCATATTTGCTGGGCGGCACAAGCGGCACTTTTTCACTTCCACGGCGTCAACAAACATGCGCTGCCAACCAAGGCCTTTGGCGTCTATGCCCATCGCAATCTGAATCCTGCCTCCACCTATTTGCGCGGCTTTTCCGACGACTTCGCCATGCCCGTATCGCGCTGGACCGAAGTGCGCCGCGCTGATGTGCCGATGGATCGCGGATTGGAAGTGTTGATGGAATCCGGTGAAATGGGCCTGTGTCTTATTGACGATCCGGCACATCGTTCGCTCTACATGTTCAACCACATTGAATATGACACGCGCTCGCTGGCTGAAGAATATGAGCGCGATGTGGCGGCGGAAAAGGCCATTGCCATGCCTGCCAATTACTATCCGCACAACGACCCGAAAAATCCGCCGGAAAACCGCTGGCGCGCCCATGCGCATTTGCTGTTTGGCAACTGGATCAACGAAGTTTACCAGACCACGCCGTTTGACCTCAAAGACATCGGCAAAAAATAGATCGTGAAATATCCGTTTTACGTTCCTATCTCAGGGTCAGCGAAAAGAAGGGACGGGCAGTGACGGCGTTTTGGGATTTGGTCGACAAAGGGCGGATTGCCGCCGGCGGTTTGAAGGATTTCGCCACTGGCCTGGTCAACCCCACGCTGCGCCTTGGTGTCACCGGCTTGTCCCGCTCCGGCAAGACTGTGTTCATCACCGCACTGGTCAACGCCCTGTTGAAGGGTGCGCGTCTCCCGGTGTTTGACGCTTATGCCAAGGGCCGTATCACCCGCTGTTATTTAGAGCCTCAACCCAATGATGAATTGCCGCGTTTTCCCTATGAACTGAACATGTCAAAACTTACCGGCGAAAATCGAGAATGGCCCGAAGGCACCAGCCGCATCAGCCAATTGCGGCTGACGATTGAGTATGAACCCAAAGGTCTGATTGCCCGCAACCTGCAAGGGGGCAAACTGCATCTGGATATCATCGACTATCCCGGCGAATGGCTGCTCGACTTGCCGCTGATGCAACAGACCTATCAACAATGGTCAGTTGCCACATTGGACGCGGCCCGCAAATTGCCGCGCATCAAACATGCAGGCGCATGGTTGGACCATGTGCAAAAACATGTCAGTGGTGATGCGTCTGATGAACTGGTTGCAGTGGAAGCGGCACAACTGTTCACGCGCTATCTGGCACGCTGCCGTGAAAGCGATGTGTCACTGTCCACTCTGCCTCCGGGACGTTTTCTGTTGCCGGGTGATCTGGCAGGTTCGCCGCTGTTGTCATTTGCGCCGCTTGATGTGACTCTTGAACAGGAGTTTGCCGCAAACTCTCTGGGCGCCCTGATGCAGCGCCGTTACGACTCTTACGTCGCCAAAGTGGTGAAACCATTTTTCTTTGGCCACTTTGCAAGGTTGGACCGCCAGATTGTGTTGGTGGATACCTTGACCGCATTGAATGCCGGGCCCGCCGCCGTTGCCGATTTGCGCAACGCCTTCACCGATGTGTTGTCGTGCTTTCGCATCGGCCGCAACAATATCTTGACCGATTTGTTTGGCCGCCGTGTCGACCGTGTGCTGTTTGCCGCCACCAAGGCCGACATGCTGCATCATTCAGGCCATGACAAGCTGGAAGCTATCCTCCGTACACTGATTGATCAGGCGGCAACCCGTGCCGACACCACGGGAGCAGCCTATGACATCGCCGCAATATCCGCCATTCGCGCCACCCGCGAAGCCACACTGAAACAGAATGGCGAAGACCTGCCCTGCATTGTCGGCACGCCTGAAAACTCCGAAGTGATTGGCGACACGGAATTTGATGGTCTGAAAGAAGCCGCGGTCTTTCCCGGAGATTTGCCGGATGACCCGCAAGCAGCCCTTGATGGCCGCATGGAGGCCAAGCTCAAATTCGTGAAGTTCCGTCCACCGGTGTTGAAGGACGGCACCTTCCCGCATATCCGCCTCGACAAGGCTGTGGAATTTCTGCTGGGAGACCGCCTGCAATGACCGATAAATCACGGACACCCCAGGCCTTTGTCTTGCCCGAAGCGGGTGACGCGCCCGCAAAGCCAACCAAATCCAAAACCCGTGCGGCGGCACCAACACTGGTGTTTGAACCAGAACTGGAACACACGGATTTGGTCACGCTGCCGCACACAGCAACGGTGCATGAACCACGCCGCTTCCGCTGGCTGGGATTGTTGGTCAGCGCCTTGTTCGCCTTGTTTACAATGTGGGCCGGTTTGTCGATTGTGCAACTGGTGCAAGGTTTTTTCGCACTCACACCATGGCTGGGCTGGGTGGCCTTTGGCATTGCCGGATTGGCTGCGGTTGCGGCAGTCGCCATTGTCATTCGTGAAATCATTGGCCTGTGGCTGCTTGAGCGCATTGAACACCTGCAGGAACTGAGTGCCCGCGCCATCAATTTGGACGAACGCAGTTCGGCTGAAACCGTGTGCAAGGAATTGCAACGCCTCTACGCGGATCGTGCCGATGTAAAATGGGGTCTCCAGCAATTTGCCAGCCACCGCGACGATATTCTCGATCCACGCGACCGTGTGCAACTGGCGGACACCCTGATGGTGCAACCGCTTGACGCGGTGGCCCACAAAATCATCGCCCGCCGCGCGCGGCGTGTAACATTGTTGACGACGGTAACGCCCATCGCAGCACTCGATATTCTGTTTGTTGCCACACAAAATTTCGCCATGCTGCGCGAGCTCGCAACACTGTATGGCGGCAGACCTTCAACACTCTCAACTTTGAAACTCGCCCGCATGGTAGCCACCCATCTGGCCGTCACCGGTGGACTGGCGCTGTCTGACAATCTGATCCAGCATTTTGTGGGCCGGGGCCTGTTGGGAAAATTGTCATCGCGCTTGGGAGAAGGCGCCGTCAACGGCATCCTGACCTCACGCATCGGCCTTGCAGCCACAGCTGTCTGCCGTCCGGTGCCACGGCATGCAGCGACGACTGATACATTGACGAGTCTGTTGAAAGAGGTGTTGACGTTTGGAGACAAGACTGTGGTTGAGGATCGCAAGAATTGAGACAGCAGAAGTCACTCCGCCAGTCCTTCGAGGCTCGCAAGGGCTCGCACCTCAGAATGAGGGTTTTATCACGTCCCTCACCCTGAGGCGCCCGCCCCCTTGCGGGCCTCGAAGGGCCGGTGGCAGCAAATTCTACGTTCAGCATCCCGTCCCACCACATTAACCTTTCATTCACCACATCACGCATTCAAGATGATCATCGCTGAATTTCTTCGTACTCTCCCGCCATGGTGAACACCCAAGTCGGGAGAGTGGGTTGATGTTCAGGTCCTTGTCAGCAATGACGGCGTTTGCGTCGGTGAAGACCGATGCAACACATGCTGCTGCAACACTCAGTGTTGTCACCTCGCTCACTGCCCTTCGCGGGCTTGAATCCAAATGGCATGACCTTGAGAACGATGCCCAGAATCACACCAGTGTGTTCCAGTCTTTTGATTGGGTGATGGCTTGGGCTGAAACCTATATCGCCGACAGCAAACGGGCGTCGCTTCATGTCATTGCCGGTTATGACGCAGAAAAACTGGTGTTCCTTTGGCCCCTGATGCGCACAAAGCAATTGGGCTTTGATACCTTGACCTGGCTCACTGATCCCTTTGGCCAATATGGCGATGTCATGTGCAGGAAAGGTCACAATGCAAAGCAATGGATCGAGAGCGCTGTCAACTTCATGAAGCGGTTGCGCGATGTTGATATTCTGCGCTTGCGCCATGTCAGGGAGGACAGTCACCTGGCTGTTCATGCCGCACATCTGTTGCATGATGCGCGCGTGCCTGATGCAGCTCCGTTTCTTGATCTCAAGCAATTCGCGACGGAAGCCGCCTATGATGAACGCTACACATCAACCCAGCGGAAGCGCCGCAAGAAAATCCGGAAGTCCCTTGAAGAACTGGGGGCCGTATCCTTCGCCCGGCTGCCAACGGGATCAACAGCAGATGTGGCGATGCGTGATGCCATTGCTGAAAAAAATGCCTGGCTGTCGGAGCGGGGTCGTCTCAACCGCGTGCTTGGTTGCCCGGAACATCTCTCGTTCCTCAAGAACCTGTCGCGCCGCCGCAGTGGCACGGTAGAGGTAGTGGTGAGCGAAATGAAAGCAGGTGACAAGCCCGTATCATGGGAAGTGGGGTTCCGTCATCGCGGCACGCATTATGGCTACATCACGTCACACCTCAATGCGCTGACAGATTTGTCGCCGGGACGTCTGCACATGGACCAGTCGCAACGCGACTGTTTGAACGCCGGCATGGGCGTGTTTGATTTGATGGTGCCCAATGATGCCCACAAGAAATCATGGTCGTCTGCCACAGTCGTGACGAATGATTATTATCTGCCGATTTCCGCCGCAGGTGCTGCCTTGGGTCACGGCTTCATTCGCACCCTGCGGCCACTGTTGCGGAAGGCATATTACAATATGGATGCATCAACATTGCGCAGGTTGAACTGGAAGACCGTGTTCAAGGGAAAATCGTCAGTAGACGGATGATGCGGTCCACAACGAGCTGATGCATGGAATCAGGTTTTTCAAGGCGGTCTGGTTTCCCCGCACGCCCTGTATCTCCCAGCACACCAGCATCAATCAATCGCATCATGAAACCATTCACATCGCGCGGCGGATGTAGCAGTCCAGACTTGGCAAGCGCTGCACCGATGCCAGACCGGGCCGACCAACGGGGCAAAAATTTTGAAACAGGCAAGCGAAAGATCGACGTCGGTTTTCCCGTCAGAAGCATTTCAGAAACCATTGACACACTGTCGGACGTGACCACCAGTTCGTCGCACAGCGACAATGCAGCCTGATACGGATTGACACTGTGTCCGCGCCGGTAAAGCCATTTTGCAGCCGTAATGTGATGTGCGGCTTTATCAACTGCGCCTTCCGGACTGCGGGGTGAATCCAGCAGGATCACGCTGCCACCTGTTTGTTGTGAACGAGTATTCAGCGCCGCGCCAAAGCCAGCCAGATCACTGTCGTTCAAACGCAGCGGAAATTTTGCACCCCCGATGACGCCCAGAATCCATGGGCGCGGCAGTTTCAACCATTCCTCTGTGAAAGCCGCAATATCTGCCGCTGCCACCACTCTGGGCCAGACGAAGGGCAGTGCGACCTCAATAACATTTGCTGCCGCAGGCAAACCATATTGTGGCGTCGTCACCACCAGGTCAAAATCTTTTAACGCCATGCGCGGACGGCCAAGTTGCACAAGTCTGGCATGGCCACCTGATTGCTGTTTGATCCACAAGGTCACAGGTGCCGTGCGCTTGCCCGTTGCCACAACAAGATCAGGCCACGGTGGCCGCAGCAGCGATTTCGCCTGCGGTGTCAGGTGGAAAACGCGTGCACCTGTCAGCCAGTTTGGCAAAACATGAAACGCGTTGAAAGCCAGCTGCTTGCCTTCCACCCGACCATCCACTTGCAACGCCACTTGCAACGCCAGTTCCATCGCCTGCGCCGTGTCCCCGGTGCGAGCACCTTTCAGCACCCAGATCAACGGACGCCCGGCTATGTCCCCAACGGTTGGCAGTGGAATACCCCATGCAAAATTCTGTTTCGCTTTCCTATGTACAGGCAGCGCTGCTTTGTCCACACTCCCGCCATGACCACGGATTCTTTTTCGCACTACAAAGACGTCCTGATCGTGCTGGGGGCGGCGGGCATTATCGTGCCGCTGCTGTTGCGGATTGGTGTGAGCAGCATTCTGGGCTTCCTCGTGGTGGGCCTGTTGCTCAGCCCGCATGTGCTGGGCCGGGTGACAGAAACCCTTCCGGCTTTCGAGGCACTGACAATCACTGATCCTGAAGCAGTGGCAGGCCTTGCTGAATTGGGTGTGGTGTTCCTGCTGTTCCTGATCGGTCTTGAATTGTCACCCGAACGCTTACGCACCATGCGGCGTCTGGTGTTTGGTTATGGCGGCTTGCAGGTGATCCTCTCCACCCTGGTG
>JAYUVC010000165.1:0-2673 GCA_043754325.1 Hyphomicrobiales bacterium | reverse complement strand
TGCAAGGCGTCGCCATCCTGCCCTGTGGAATTGTTGACGGCAGATGTCTATGCCGATGGAGGCTGGGCATGGCGGAACTGAGCTATCGTGATGCCGTGATCCGCGGCATTGCCCAGGAAATGGAGCGCGACAAGAATGTCGTGTTCCTCGGCGAGGACGTGGCCAAGGCGGGTGGCGTGTTCAAGGCCACGGTGGGCCTTTACGAACAATTTGGCCCGTTGCGCGTGCGTGATACTCCGATTTCGGAACAGGCCATTCTGGGTGCGGCTATGGGTGCCGCTATGACCGGGCTTCGGCCTATCGCCGAGATCATGTTCTCGGACTTCATTGCCGTGTGCTTCGACTACATCGCAAATGAAATGCCAAAGATTGCCTATATGACGAACGGGCAGATCAGTTGCCCCTTGGTCATTCGTACAGGCAATGGTGCCGGCGTGCGTTTCGGCGCGCAACATTCGCAGTCGATCGAAAACTGGACGATGATGATTCCGGGTCTGAAGGTGGTAGCGCCCTCGTCGCCCGTTGATGTCATCGGCCTAATGGCGGCCTCCGTACGCGACAACAATCCCGTCATCTTCCATGAACACAAGGCGCTCTATGCCACCAAGGGCGAGGTTCCCGACGGCGAAATCATCGACACGCTGGGTACAGCGAAGATTCTTCGCCCCGGCAAGGACTGCACGATTGTGGCCTTGGCCATGATGGTGCACCGTGCCCTGGAGGCAGCCGAGATCTTGGCACGCGACCACGGCATTGATGCTGAAGTGGTTGACGTCCGTTCGCTGGTGCCTCTGGATACGCAAACGATACTCGGCTCGGTCGCTAAAACCGGCCGCTTGTTCACCGTCGAGGAAAACCCGCGGCTTCTGGGCTGGGGAGCTGAGATCGCCTCCATCGTGGCCGATGAAGCTTTCTGGGATTTGAACGGTCCCATCGTGCGCATCACCACGCCGCATATTCCGCTGCCCGCGGCTGATCACTTGGAAGACCTTGCACTTCCCAATGCCGCGCGCATCGTCGACAAGATTTCGCACGTGATGAACGGTTAAGCCATGGCCAGCACCATCATCATGCCCCAGCTAGGTGAAACGGTCGCCGAAGGTAAGATCCTGACTTGGTTCAAGGCCGTTGGCGATGACGTCAAGATTGGCGACCGCTTGTTCGAAGTCGAGACGGACAAGGTCACAGTCGAGGTTGAGGCCACTGTTGCAGGCAAGCTGACGGCGATCAACACAGGCAATGGTGCCACCGCCAAAGTGGGGGCAACTGTTGCCGTTATTGGGGGTGAAGCTGCTGCCGCGAAAGCAGCCTCCGCCGTCGAACCCGCCAAGGCTTCCTCACCCCTCGAAGAGGTCAAGACACCCACGGCCCGCTACGGCAATGCTGTGGGTCCTGGCGGCTTGCGCATCACGCCCCTTGCGCGTCGCTTGCTGTTGGAGGGACGCGCGGACTTGGCGGCGCTGGTGCGTTTCGCGGCGTCGCAAAGCCTGCGCAAGATCGAAGAGAAAGACGTGCGGGCCTTCTTTGCCGCTGCACCTGCGGTGACAACAACACCCACTGCAGCGCCCTTTACCAGCAAGCCCGTCTCTGGTGACGTTGTGACCTTCAACACCATCCGCCAGCGCACGGGCGAACGGCTGGCCGAGAACTGGCGCACTATTCCACACGTGTTTCAGGCCATTGAAGTGGACTTCACTGAAGTCGAAATCGTGCGCGCGCGTTACAAGGAACGCTTCAAACTGGAGACGGGCGTCTCACTCACCTATCTCCCCTTTATCGCAAGGGCCTGCTGCATTGCGCTGCAAGCTTTCCCAAACATCAACGCACGATTTGAAACCAACGGTCTGACGCTGCTCAAGGACATCAACCTCGGCATTGCCGTAGACCTCAATCACAATGGCCTTGTGGTGCCGGTGGTGCATGCAGTGCAGGACTTCACGCTGCAGGGATTGGCCAAGGCCATCAACCGCCAGATCGACAAGGCCCGCAGTGGTAAACTCTCTGCTGCCGATCTTTCAGGTGGAACTTACTCGATCACCAACAACGGTGCCTTTGGCACCAGCTTCACCACGCCGATTATCAATGCACCGCAGGTGGCCATTCTCTCAACCGACGCCATTCGCAAGAAGCCTGCCGTGATCACCACCGAAATGGGGGATGCCATCGTACCGCGCCTCATCGGCACCGTCGGCCAGAGCTTCGACCATCGCGCCTTCGACGGGGCCTATGCGGCGGCCTTCCTGTCGAAGCTCAAAGACACGCTCGAAAACAAGAAATGGGCCGGAGAATTGGGAGAACACGCATGAAGTACAATAGCCCATATGCAACCGCTTCCTGGGGCCAGATGGCCAAGGACTGGGAAGAAGGTGTTGACTACAGCCGCATGTCGAAGGAGCGTCTAGCCAAGGCGCAAGCCGCCGTGCGCAATGCGGGCCTTGGCGGTGTGCTGTGCTTCAACTTCGACAATATCCGCTATGTGACGGCAACCCATATCGGCGAGTGGGCGCGCGACAAGTTCTTCCGCTATGCGCTCTGCCCCGCTGAAGGAAGCCCCTTCCTGTGGGACCCAGCCCCTCCGGCCAAGCGCATCTCTTCGCCCTGGATCAAGGACAATGTGGCGGCTCCGATCACCACAATGCAGGGCGCCATTCCACCAAGCCTTGGCGTGCAGCA
>JAYUVC010000164.1:0-5077 GCA_043754325.1 Hyphomicrobiales bacterium | reverse complement strand
GTGATGCGTGCTGCCGCCTTCGAGTCGCGTGTGGAGCGAGTAGTCGCATATGATGCGCTGACAAGTCTTCTGGAGGTCAGTCTGGGGCAGACGCAACCGGGGGCCCGCGGAGTATTGAAAACGTTGCTGTGGCTGAAGGCGGCGACGATCGTCAACTGGCTCGGCGCCCGGATCGCCAGAACAAATCCGGTCGTGGAATGGGGTCTTCAACACGGCATGCACGTGACTGGCACGCGTTCGGCCTTTGCATTCCTTCAAGCGTCCAAGCGACTCCAGACCGACGATGTCTCCGCGCTGGTCAGGCAGGATGTCCTCCTGCTGGCAGGGAGCGAAGACCATTTTTACCCGATCGGACAATGGCACCGTCAAATCGCAATGCTCAGTAATGCGCGCTCGATCACAGCGCGGTTGTTTACGCGGAGCGAGAGTGCGCAAAACCATTGCCAGGTCGGAAACATCGGTTTGGCTCTGCGAACAATCGTCAACTGGTTGGACGGGACGACCCAAAAGACGGCGGCGTCATGACGAGACACATCGCTGCAACGGGTATTCCACCCGGCACAATGATCACTTTGATGCTGTCTGTCTTCACTGTGTCGATGGGTTACGGGATCATTCTGCCTCTGCTTCCATACCTCATTGAACGGCTGCAGGGCGCAAGTGCGGATGTGGCGCGCGTATCAAATGCAACCGGATTGTTGACCGGGCTTTATACGTTGTCGCTGTTTCTCTTCGCTGCACTTTGGGGACATCTGTCTGACCGTTTTGGACGCCGGTTGATCCTGCTGGTTGGGCTCATCGGGTTTAGCGCAACCATGTTGACGTTCGCCTTCATCGAAAGCCTTCCAGCCGTCTATGCGGAGCGTTTCCTCAGCGGCATGTTCGCTGCTGCCGTGACCCCGGTTGCATTGGCTGCAATCGGTGACCTTGCCCCAACCGAAGAAATCCGCGCACGCCGCCTTGCATTCGTCAGTCTGGCGGGGATCAGCGGTTTTCTCCTCGGCCCGATGCTGGGTGTATTCCTCGCACAGGGTGCGCCCAACTGGCTTTCCGTCTCCTCCACTGCTGGATCACTGGCCGTGCCACTGGCGGCCACTGCGACCTTGAGTCTTTTGGTGGCGGTCGGTGTATTTTTCGCATTGGCGGAACATGAACCAGCCCACAGTGCTCGACACCAAAATCAATCTTTGCTGAACACCCCCGCTTGGCTCGTGCCAAAACTGCTGACCATCTCATTCATCGTGTCCGCTGGTATCGGCGTGTTTGAAGTTGGGCTGGCGCTGCGCGGTAAACAGGAACTCGGCCTGACACAATATCAAATTGCTTCGATGTTCACACTGTGCAGTCTTGTCATGTTTGTGATGCAAGCCATTGTGTTCTCACCCTGGATCAAGCCTGAAACCACGCGCTGGTTCATAGCGCCTGCGCTTGCAGTGCTCGCGGTTGGGTTGTTTCTCGTTCCCCGCGCGTCCAGTTTTACGCTGATGCTGCTTGTGATCGGGGCGGTGGCGGCGAGTGCCGGCATTCTCTCGCCGATCATAACCTATTGGATTTCCAGCAAGGCGGGAAAGGCACAGGGCGCCGAACTCGGAAAGCAAACTGCTGCGGCAAGTCTGGGTGCAGCCATAGGTTCAGCGGCGGGAGGTCTGTTGTTCAATGTTGCAGGGCGGCCCGGCGCATCGTTTCTGCTGGTCACCGCATTGGCCGCTTTTGGGGTTTTGCTCAGTCTTAACCTTCCCAAAATGCTTGTTGCACAAAAGCCCGGTGGGCCCAGCGACAAAACTCATGTGCACGTAACAAAACCTCAAGTTCTATCCCAACTCACCAGCCTACCGCCTGAACATTAACCCAAAAGGAGACTACCATGACCAAGAACAACGCAATCGTCGCCGTGTTCACCGACCATCAAACCGCAGAATCTGCCGTGCGGAAGCTTGCCGAGGGTGGAATGGATATTCAACACTTCAGCATTGTCGGCAAAGGCTATTACTCGGAAGAAAAGGTCGTTGGCTTTTACAACGCCGATGACCGCATCATGTTCTGGGGCAAAAATGGTGCGATGTGGGGCGGCCTCTGGGGCCTCTTCTTCGGTGGCATCATGATGACAATTCCTGTCGTTGGTTCAGTTGTCGTGCTTGGCCATCTCGCAGCAATGGTCTTCGCAGCGATAGAGGGCGCAATTGTTGTTGGTGGTCTGAGTGCAGTGGGAGCGGCGATTTTTAGCATCGGCATTCCGGAGAACAGCGTCATAGAATATGAAGCTGCCCTGAAAACCGATGCTTTCCTGGTCGTCGCCCACGGCCCCGTCGACGAGATGGTGCGGGCCAAAACAATTCTCGAAGGCATGGAGCCTGCCCGTCTCGACCTGCATGAGGACGTGAAAGATTTGGCCAAGCCTTCTGGAGGCACTGCGCAGCATCACGCGGCAGCTTGATCGCAACAGATAAACGGCGCGGAAAGCAGAAGCCGCGGCGTCCCACGAAGGTGATGTATCGATCATTTACAGGGATCAAAATCTGCATCCTGCAAAGGTGAGCACTGAACATGAAACCTAGCTTAAATACCCTCAATCCAGATTCATTGCGAAAGCTGGATGCCTATTGGCGAGCGGCGAATTACCTTTCGGTCGGGCAGATCTATCTCTACGACAATCCGCTGCTGAAACGGCCACTCACGCTGGCGCATGTGAAGCCGCGCTTGCTCGGTCATTGGGGGACTACACCGGGGCTGAATTTTATTTATGCCCATTTGAACCGTGTGATCAAGGCCTACGACCTTAATGTGATCAACATCACCGGGCCTGGTCATGGCGGTCCGGGGTTGGTTGCCAATGCTTATCTGGAAGGCACCTACAGCGAAGTCTATCCCGAAATTTCGCAAGACGAGGTGGGCTTACAACGATTGTTCAAACAGTTCTCGTTTCCGGGTGGCATTCCAAGTCATGTGGCACCCGAAACACCGGGATCGATCCATGAAGGTGGCGAACTGGGCTACGCGCTATCACACGCCTATGGCGCGGCCTTCGACAACCCTGACCTCATCGTTGCCTGTGTCGTCGGCGATGGCGAAGCCGAAACCGGGGCGCTGGCGACGAGTTGGCATTCGAACAAGTTTCTCAATCCCGTGCATGATGGCGCGGTGCTGCCGATCCTGCATTTGAATGGCTACAAGATCGCCGGACCGACGGTGCTGGCGCGCATTCCACACGACGAAATTGAAGCGTTGTTTCGCGGTCTCGGCTACACGCCGTATTTTGTCGAGGGAGATGACCCCATGACAATACACCAACTGATGGCCGCGACACTGGACGAAGTCGTGACTGACATTCAAAATATTCAACGGGCGGCACGCACAAACGGTTTCAAGCAGCGCCCAAGCTGGCCCATGATTATTCTACGCTCGCCGAAGGGTTGGACCGGGCCAAAGCTGGTGGATGGCAAGCCAACAGAGGGAACGTTCCGCTCGCATCAAGTGCCCATGGGCGAGATGGACAAGCCGGGACACTTGGCGTTGCTGGAAACTTGGCTGAAGAGCTATCGGCCAGAAGAATTATTCGACAGCGCAGGCAGGTTCCGCGCTGAACTTGCCGACCTCGCGCCCGAGTATGCGCGCCGCATGAGCGCCAATCCCCACGCCAATGGCGGGCTGCTGTTGCAGGATTTGCACCTGCCCGATTTTGCCAGTTACGCGGTTGGTGTACCAACGCCTGGTGCGGTGGATGCAGAAGCCACGCGCGTTCAAGGGCAGTTCATCCGTGATGTGATCAAACAAAACCCGGACAACTTCCGAGTCTTCAGCCCGGACGAAACCACGTCTAACCGTTGGGGTGCCGTGTTCGAGGTCACCAACCGTTGCTCGACAGCAGAAATTTTCGACTTCGACGACCACGTCGCACCCGATGGCCGCGTGATGGAAATGTTGAGTGAGCACCAATGTGAGGGCTGGTTGGAGGGCTACCTGCTCACCGGACGCCATGGCTTCTTTCCCTGCTACGAGGCGTTCATCCACATCATTGACTCGATGTTCAACCAACACGCCAAGTGGCTGAAGGTGACGCGCGGCATTCCCTGGCGGCAGCCTATCGCCTCGCTGAATTATCTGCTGACGTCGCATGTTTGGCGGCAGGATCATAATGGCTTCACCCATCAGGACCCGGGCTTCATCGATCATGTCGTCAACAAAAAGGCCGAGGTCATCCGGGTTTATTTGCCGCCGGATGCGAATACATTGCTGTCGGTTACCAACCATTGTTTGCGCAGCCGCAACTATGTGAATGTCATCATCGCTGGCAAGCAACCTTCGCCGCAGTGGCTCGACATGGACGCTGCCATCCAACACTGTTCAACCGGCATTGGAATTTGGCATTGGGCGAGCAATGACACAGGCAGCAAACCAGATGTTGTGATGGCCTGCTGTGGCGATGTTCCAACGCTCGAGGCAATGGCAGCCGTGGATCTATTGCGGACGTACTTCCCCGAATTGAAAGTGCGCGTCGTCAATGTCGTTGATTTGATGAAGCTCCAATCACAGAATGACCACCCACATGGTCTCAGCGATGCTGAATTTGATCAGCTCTTCACCGTCGATAAGCCAGTGATCTTCGCCTACCATGGCTATCCAACCTTGATTCATCGGCTCACCTATCGCCGCACCAACCACGGCAATTTTCATGTGCATGGTTACAAGGAGGAAGGCACGACGAGTACACCGTTCGACCAAGTGGTGATGAATGACCTCGACCGCTTTCACCTCGTGGCCGCCGTGATTGATCGTGTACCGCGACTTGGCGCGAGCGCTGCGGATGTGAAGCAGGTGATCCGGGACAAGCTTGTTGAACACAAGCGCTACATCGCCGAACACGGCGAGGACATGCCAGAAATCCGCAACTGGAAATGGCCAGCACATGCTTACAACAATGATCATTTGAGATGATTGATTTGATCAATCAATTTCGCTCAGACGTTCCCTCCTCCTTGTGGGGTGTACAGACCGGAGACATAGGTAACACCCGTTCGGAGACATGGGTAACGGTTTTGGCTTGTTCAATGAGGAGCTGGCCATGCCGTGGGGACCCAAG
>JAYUVC010000163.1:0-2903 GCA_043754325.1 Hyphomicrobiales bacterium | reverse complement strand
TCTTGATGATGCCAGCATCGCAACAGACCACAGGTTTTCAACCAATGTAGACCGCGTGAGTCATTGTGTTGAACTTGAAGAAATCATAGGGGCGAAATTCAGCACCATGACACGCGAAGGAGCAATCGCGCTGATGAACCAAGCGGGCATCGCTTGTGGTCGACTGTCCACCATGGATGATCTCATCGCTCATCCGCAAAGACGGCTCACCACTGTTCAGACCGAAACCGGGGAGGTTGAAATGCTGGCCCCTGGGGTGCGGGTGAAGGGAATTGAAGAATCATTCGGACCTGTGCCACGCCTTGGCGAGCATTCCGCCTCCGTACGCAAGGAGTTCACGCCATGAATCCGCTGCAGTGGCAAAGCCTTTTGTTTGTTCCAGCGCACCGGGAAAAGCATTTGCTCAGCGCCATCAAGCTGAAACCCGATGCGGTGATCCTGGATTTGGAAGACGGGGTTTCAGCCGACGAAAAACCAGAGGCCCGTGCCAGCCTTGCGAGGTATCAAGGCCTTCTCGCCAAGGCCACCATTGACTGCATCGTACGTATCAACCCTGAAACAGCTGATGCCAGAAAAGATGTTGCAGCGATGGATTTTGATAGGCTTGCCGCCATCATGGTTCCAAAATGCGTTGACCGCAGAAATCTCAACAGTGTCGTGAGTCTCTTGGGTGCGAAGGTTGTGCCGTTGATTGCGCTCATTGAAAGTCCGGCCGCACTGCCGCAACTCACGCATATCGCCACTGCCACCGGGGTTTGCGGCTTGATGTTTGGGCCTGAAGATTATGCGGCTGAACTTGGACTTTCCGCTGATGCAGCAGACCTGACAATTCCTGCGGCTTTGCTTGCAGCAGCGGCCGTTGCCGCAAAATGCCTTGCCATCGGTATTCCCGGCTCTCTGGCAAACTTTTCAGATGTCAAAGGCTTCCTGGCCAGTGTGCGCAAGGCAAGAAGCCTCGGCTTTCGTGCCGCTGCGGCCATCCACCCGGCTCAGCTTGCGGCGATTCGCGAAGGCTTCAAGCCGACAGATGCAGAGATAAAAAAGGCAAAGGAAATTGTCGCGGCATCGGGCGGCAAGGACAAGGGCGCACTCAAGCTGAAAGGCACCATGGTTGATGCACCCATCATTGCCCAGGCGCAACGTGTGCTGAAACAGGCCGGACTGGACTAACGCAGAAATTTGGCGAGGTCCGCAACAGCGAGCCTATCCAAACGCATAATGCCCGACCAAAGCGCCCGGGCCTTGGTTTTGCCCAGCAGGGCTTGGGCTTTCTTGCGCAATCCCAGTTCAAGTTGGTCAATGGGAATATGGTCTGCGAGATCATGGCGGACTGTAATGTCTTTTCCGTCTGTGAAACTGACAACAACACTTTGCGTGGTGTCATTGTAGTTGTCACTGGTTGAAACAGAAACGCGCCCCGCCAGATCCATCAACACCGCATCCTTGCAAAGACTATCGGTGAATGCCTTGTCGGAGGACGTATCAATTCCATGCACCACCATGGCAGCAAGGTGAACATAGCTGAACTTGACTTCCAGCCCGGTGCGCGGATGCTTGACGTCACAGACCTTGAGCCAGCGCGGGTGCGTTGTGACGGTGATGTGCCGGATTTCTTTGTTGGCAAAATTTACATTTTTGCGCGCCGTAAGCAAAGCTTCAATCATGCCATGGGTGCCATGACAACAGGCATGCAGCTTGTATTGCACAGCTTCGAATATGAATTTGCCCGGCGGCGGGTCTTGCCATGGCGATATGTGATCCGGCGCGTCAGTATGGGTTTCGACAAAACCTTGCGGTCCTTCGATACCATCATCACAAGAGGTAAAGCCGCGCTTGGCCAAGCCTGCGGCTTCCACGCCATTTGCTGCGGCGATACCTGCGTTGAATGGTTTTCCCATGGTTCCAAACTGCGACTTCAAACCCGAGGCGCGTGTTGCCACGAGGCTCAGGGCATGGCGCATTTGCTTATCGTTCAGTCTGTAAAGTCGGCCTGCCGCGACGGTGGCGCCAAAGGCACCAGCGGTTGCTGTTTGGTGAAAGCCTTTTTGATAGTGACCGCGCCCCAGAACCATGCCGATGCGACAGGCCGCTTCAGCCCCAACAAGATAGGCATCCCGCACGGCTGAAGCTTTCGCCTTTACTTCTTCGCCCACCGCAAATGCGGCGGGGTAGATGCCGACAGATGTGTGGCCGATATGGGCAAAATGCGTGTCATCATAATCCAGCGCATGTGAAATGGTGCCATTGACCAGTGCAGCAGCCCGCGCTGGCACCTTCGACTTTCCGCCAAACAGGGACGCATGTTTTCTACCGGCTTCGTCCTCGGCATAAGTGCGGATGATTCTGCTGAGTTTTTGCGATGCACCTGCACGGCCACACATGATCCAGTCAAACATCGACAGCGTGGCGTAATGCCGGGCGCTGGGGGGAAGTGACTTGGCAGGAAGCCCGGCCAGTTGAATGAGATGTTCAATCGTCGACATCAGTAGGACTTCGGCAGGCCCAACACCCGCTCAGCAATGAAACATAATATGAGATTGGTTGAAATCGGCGCCACCTGATAGAGCCTCGTCTCCCTGAACTTGCGTTCCACATCATACTCTTCTGCAAATCCAAAACCACCATGGGTTTGCAAGCATGCCTCAGCTGCCTCCCATGATGCATCCGCCGCCAGCATCTTTGCACTGTTGGCTTCAACGCCCGGATCCTGGCCATCGTCATACAAATTGGCGGCACGGTAGACGATTGCTTCGGCGGCGATCATATGGGCATAGGCTTTTGCCAGTGGAAACTGCACGCCTTGGTTCTTGCCGATGGGATTGCCAAAAACCACGCGGTCCTTGGCATAGGCCGAGCCTTTTTCGAGAAACCATTTTGCGTCACCAATACATTCAGCGGCAATC
>JAYUVC010000162.1:0-5153 GCA_043754325.1 Hyphomicrobiales bacterium | reverse complement strand
CGCCCTGCCCCGCGATAGGCGTCAACCGGTGCGGTGTTGGTATAAACCGCATCGACTTCCGCATAGATGTTGGGGATATTGTATTGTCCCGACAACAGCGTGGCATAGAGATAAGTCGGCACGGCGCTGGAGAAGGTCGAGAGATAGGCCCCCATCGATGCATAGGTATGAACGCGAAGTCCGGTGATTTTGCCTGAAGCATCAACCGCCAGTTCCGCCTTGGTCACATGGTCACGGCCATGCGCATCGGCGAGGAAGGCTTCCGTGCGTTCGCCCGTCCACTTCACAGGACGGCCACCCACACGCTTTGACGCCCACAGGCACACAACTTCTTCGGCGTAGATGAAAATCTTCGAACCAAAGCCACCGCCCACGTCCGGCGCAATGACGCGTAGTTTGTGCTCAGGACACAGGCCATGAAAGGCTGAAATCACCAAACGTGCCACATGCGGGTTCTGTGATGTTGTATAGAGCGTATAGTGGTCATCACCCGTGTCATAAGAGCCAATGGCAGCACGGGGCTCCATGGCATTGGGGATCAGCCGGTTGTTGCGAATGTCCAGCGACGTCACATGCGCCGCGTTCTTGAACGCCGCTGCCGTGTTGCCTTCATCACCAATCGACCAGTTGTAGACCCGGTTGTCATTGGCAACTTCATGCACCTGGGCCTTGCTTGTCATGGCCTTCGCGGCATCGATGACGTGAGGCAACGTGGTATACTTGACGTCAACCAAACCTGCAGCAGCTTTTGCCTGCGCCTTGGTTTCAGCAACAACGACCGCTACATGGTCGCCCACATAACGCACTTTGCCAACCGCCAGAATGGGATGCGGACCAGCTTTCATCGGGTTGCCGTCCTTCGAGTGGATGGTCCAACCGCAAATCAGTCCGCCAATCTTGTCCTCGGCCACGTCAGATCCGACAAAAACACCAAGCACGCCCGGCATTGCCGCAGCTTTTTTGGTGTTGATGGATTTGATGGTGGCATGGGCGTGCGGTGAACGCACGAAATAGGCGTAGGTCTGTGCTTTCAGATTGATGTCATCGGTGTAGCGGCCCTTGCCCGTGATAAACCGGTTGTCTTCCTTGCGTTTGACTGAAGCGCCAACGCCTGTTCCTGTAACTGTCATGTTCATGCCTCCCGATTACATGTTCGCCGCGCCGGATTGCACGGCCTTGACGATGTTGTGATAGCCCGTGCAGCGGCAGATATTGCCTTCAAGCTCGTGGCGAATGGTGTCTTCATCAAGTTTCTTGCCCTTGCGGTTGACAATGTCGATGGCCGACATGATCATTCCCGGCGTACAAAACCCGCATTGCAAACCGTGTTCTTCATGGAACGCTTTTTGCATGGGGTGCAAACCACCACCCTTGCCGGACAGTCCTTCGACCGTGGTGACAACCACCCCGTCACAGCCTGCCGCCAACATGGTGCAGCTTTTGACCGCCTTGCCATCCACATGCACAATGCAGGAGCCGCATTGACTGGTGTCACAACCAACATGCGTTCCCGACAGGCCCAGATGATCCCGTATAAAATCAACCAGCAACGTGCGACCTTCCACGTCACCGCCCACGGCTTTGCCGTTCACTTTCATGTTCACAATTGGCATCGTTTTCCTCCCGGCCAGCCCGTTCCTCAGCACTTTGTGCTTTTTTGAATCGTGGTGCTGGCATTATTTGCCGATTCCGACTTGACCATTGCCAACGCAAACGGTCAAGCTGAACCGACGGCTTTAAAGGCATTGGCGGCATAAATCGTTGCTGCATCGCACACAAATCCGGATCAAGATCGAGAACGTTTAAAAGGAATGCAGTGATCAAGCGGAGAAGCGACCATGTTGACCAAATATGTGCAGTCAGTTGCCCGGTTTTTGCTTATCGCGTTTATGGGTCTTGGATTGTTTGTCTCCGCGGAGGCTGCTCCGGACAAGGATACAATAAAGTCGGTCATCGAATCACAACTCAACGCCTTCGCCACCGATGATGGTGCCAAGGCCTATTCTTACGCTGCACCCATTGTGCAAAACGTGTTCCCGACAGTCGAAAATTTCATGACAATGGTGACCAAGGGCTATCCCCCGGTCTACCGCAACACCAATCGCATTTATGGCGACGTGTTTGAAGACGGTCTGGGCCGCCCCGCCATGCGGGTTGTACTGACAGGCCAGGATGGCAAACGCTATGAGGCGATTTATTCCATGGAACAACAGCCGGACGGCACATGGAAAATCGCAGGCTGCGTGGTTCTGGTAATTCCGTCGCAAGAGGTTTGAATGTAAGAAGGGACCTCATCAGCCCTTCGGGCAGCTTCTCCAGAGGAGAAGCGACGGGATTGAAGATGTCCCCCAATATCAGATATTTGGGGAGGTCCCGAACCAAGTCGCTTCTCCTTTGGAGAAGCTGCCCGAAGGGCTGATGAGGTCCTTTTTTCCCACATGCGATAATCTTCCCCACGGCGGGAGGGAACACGAGGGGAGTATCCATGGAAAACCATGGATCAATTCAAATGCCGGTCGGTTTACACCCGACCTTGATAGTGAATGAACTCCGGTGCCAGCGTTCAGCTGCGGTTCAGCCCTTGAGTCGTATTCCTTGATCATCGAATTGACCAAACCAACCACCGATCAATCAAGGAAACCAGATCATGAAAACGACTTTGAGTCTCACCGCCTTGGGCCTTCTTGCAACCTCATTGCTGCTGCCAATGCAGGCCAGCGCCGCCGATCGTCAAATCTCGGTGAACCCAAAACCCTCAAAAATCCAGACCTTCACCGTCGAGAACGATGATCAACAAGCCGTTGATGTGGCTGCAACTGAAACCGATAAAGCGCAGCAGAAGGTGACACCAAAGGCTTTCCGCGTTGATGACAAGCCGGTTGTGACCGAAGAAGCCGCGAATGAAGACGCCACAGATACGCCAGAGATCGCACCGCCAAAGAAAAAAACTTTCCGCTTCCGTGTTGAAGACCAGTCTGAACAGGCTGCTGCAACACCTTCCCAGGAAGAAGATCAGGACGTTGCCGTATCCGAGGATGATCGTCCGGCCAAGCTGCTGAACGAAAAAGTGAAATTGGTGAAAAAGCAGCGCCCGGCACCAATCGAAAACAACGACGATGAAGCAACGGCTGACGAAACCGATCACAGCGCCGAAATTGCCGATGATACATCGGACGAAACGGTTGATGCGCCTGTGGTCAGGCAAAAGCACCGCATGTATTACTATGCGAAGAAGCAAAATTCTTACGAGCAGGCTCAGGATGATTATTCTGAACCCGAACCCGTAACCTACAGCTATCGCCGCCACAACACGCAAAGCTATCAGCCCCGCTATTATGCAGGCTCGTCCTGCCGCAACAGCTACAACGGATATTAATGAGAAAACGGGGTGATGCTTGACGCATCGCCCCGCTTCAAAACTCTGGGAGGCCTCACCATGTCACGCTCATTTTCACTGACACTCATAATCCTCCTCCTCACATTCACAGTGCCTGCCCTTGCAGCAGGTAAACGCGTGGCACTGGTTATCGGCAATGCGGCTTACAGCGATGTCGGCACCCTGGCCAACCCGATTGCCGATGCGAAAGCCGTCAGCCATGCTTTTGAAACGGCGGGTTTTGACGAAGTAAAACACGTCGACAACCTGTCTGCAAATGCCATGCGGCAAGAACTCAAAGACTTCTCCGCCCGTGCCGCCGATGCTGAAATCGCCGTGATTTATTATGCAGGTCATGGCGTTGAAGTAGCAGACCAGAATTACCTCGTACCCGTGGATGCCAAATTGTTGCGCTCCACCGATATTGAATTTGAAGCCATCCCGCTGTCGATTGTCCGCTCTGCTGTTTCCGGAGCATCGAAACTCCGGATTGTCGTGCTTGATGCCTGTCGCAACAATCCATTTAAATTGTCAGGCAACGGCGGCAAACGCGCTGCCACCCGCGGCCTTGGCAATATTGAACCAGGTGCGGGTGAAGTCGTGGCCTATTCGGCCAAGGAAGGTACACTCGCACAGGATGGGCCACGCAATGAAAACAGCCCGTTTGCCACCGCTCTGGTCAAAAGCCTGGGCGAACCCGGACTGGAAATCCGCCTGCTGTTTGGCAAGGTGCGCGATGATGTGCTCGCATCCACGAAAAACGAACAGGAACCCTATACCTATGCGTCACTTGGCGGAGAGGCGATTTATCTGAACCCCGCAGTTTCGACGCCAGACGTCCCGAAATTCAAAACTTTCAGCGACTGCAAGGACTGCCCGCAGATGCTGGTCATTCCGGCAGGCCAATTCATCATGGGCTCTGCCGCTGATGAACCAGGTCATGAGAAGGACGAAGGCCCGCAACACCGGGTGGCAATCGGCAGCTTTGCCATCGCGCAATACGAAGTCACACATTCACAGTTTTCAGATTTCATGATCGCCACCAAACACGACATCGGCTCGATCTGCTCGCAATGGAATGGCAAGCGCTACGTTGCAACAGCGGGCAATAATTTCAGCAATCCTGGACTGGCGCAAACCGGGGAGCATCCGGCAACCTGCCTGTCATGGCGCGACGCCAAAGCCTACGCCAAGTGGCTGTCGAACCGCACCGGTTACAACTACCGCCTGCTGACAGAAGCCGAATGGGAATACGCGGCACGGGCAGGATCAACCGACGCCTATGTGAGCGGGCAAATTCTGGATGCGAATGTTGTAAACTTCAACGGTCAAGGCACCCAACCCGTTGGTCACCAACCCGCAAACAGGTTTGGCCTTTATGACATGCAGGGCAATGTCTGGGAATGGACCGAAGATTGCCATGCCAAGACCTATGACGCTGCGCCAGTCGATGGCAGCGCTTATGTTGAACCGGGCTGCGAACGTACATATCGTGGCGGAGCCTGGGCCAACACCGCCAAAGACATGCGCTTTGCCACCCGTGGAACCAATGATCCAGACAAGCGGGTGAATATCTTCGGAATGCGCGTGGCGAGGGATTTGAACTAAGAAAGGCCCTCATCCGGCGCGTTCCGCGCCACCTTCTCCCGTAAGCGGGAGAAGTGAAACAAGTGTATATTCTTCACTTCTCCCGCTTGCGGGAGAAGGTGGATCGCGCGTGAGCGCGAGACGGATGAGGGCCTTTTCTTGTTGGTCGGAGGCAAATACGACAGTCGGA